>JBBSGZ010000004.1:0-63637 GCA_038253555.1 Thermoanaerobaculia bacterium | reverse complement strand
TCGGGAGAGTTTCGACTGGACCGAAGACCGCCGGCCTCGAACCCTCGGCGAGCAGCTGACGATGACGATGCGCGCCATCGCGCGCGCGAACCCGGGTCTGCAGGGCGTGATCGACGTGCGCGACTTCAACGAGACCCGAAACGGCGAACGAGAGATCAGCGATGATGCCCTCAAGGGACTGGTCAACATTCTCTCGGATCCCCGGTATCGCCTGGGGCTTCGCGACGTCGAGCCCGACTTCCTGGGCCGCGCGTACGAGTACCTGTTGCGCAAGTTCGCGGAAGGCCAGGGGCAGAGCGCGGGCGAGTTCTTCACGCCGAAGGAAGTCGGCTGGCTGATGGCGAAACTCATCCATCCCCGACAGGGCGAGGAGATCTTCGATCCGTGCTGCGGCTCCGGAGGCCTGCTCATCAAGTGCGAGCTGGAGCTCGCCCGTCGCGAGGGTCCGCCCGCTCGCCCGCTCCAGCTCTACGGCCAGGAGCTCACCGGCGAGTCCTTCGCCATCGCCCGCATGAACATGGTCCTGCACGACATGGAGGGGGAGATCGTCCGCGGCAACTCCATGACGAACCCGAAGTTCCTCGAGGAGGGACATCTACGCCGGTTCGACGCCGTGGTGACGAACCCGATGTGGAATCAGAAGACGTTCGACTTGTCGACCTACGAGCAGGACCCGCTGGATCGCTTCTCGAAGAGCGGCGGATTCGCGCCTCCTTCCAGCGCCGACTGGGCATGGCTGCAGACCGTGGTCGGATCGCTCGCGGATACGGGCCGCGCCGCGGTCGTCCTGGACACCGGAGCCGCCAGCCGAGGCAGCGACAACAAGGAAAAAGTGATCCGGCGCTGGTTCGTCGAACGGGACTTGATCGAAGCGGTGATCCTCCTGCCGGACAATCTCTTCTACAACACCACCGCCGCCGGGCTGATCTTTCTCCTGAATCGCCGCAAGGCGAAGGAGCGCTCCGGGAGGATCGCCTTCGTGAACGCGAGCGGCGTTTTCGAGAAGGGCCGTCCCAAGAACTTCATCCCGGACGCCGGGGTCGCGAAGATCGCGGACGCGGTGCAGGCGGGAGTCGACGTAGAGGGATTCGTCAAGTCCGTGCCGATCGCCGATCTCGCGGACTTCAACCTGTCACCGTCCCGTTACGTCGCCGCCGCCTCCCAGGCGGAGCATCGCGACATCCAGGTCATTCTCGATGAGCTGGCCGTACTCGAAAACGAAGCGACGCGGCTCGATGGCGACCTGAAGGGGATCTTTGAAGGCTTGGGCTACCGGTGGGGAGGGGCAGTTTGAGCGGCGCCAACAAACGTCGCAGCTCCAAACCGCGGTCGGGACCGAAGGAGCCGCTGCGATGAGCGGAGCCGTTGCCCCGGTCGAGCGGACAGGCATCCGCATCCTTCAGCTGCGAGACCACAACGTCATGCTGGACAGCGATCTGGCCGCGCTCTACGGCGTGCCCACGAAGGTCCTCAACCAGGCCGTGCGGCGGAACGTGAGCCGATTTCCGCCGGATTTCATGTTCCGCCTCAACCCGGGAGAGGTCGAATCTTTGAGGTCACAAAGCGTGACCTCAAAGACGGGCCGGGGTGGGCGCCGGTACAGCCCGCTCGCCTTCACCGAGCAGGGCGTGGCCATGCTCTCATCGGTTCTGCGCAGCGCGCGCGCCGTCCAGGTAAACATCGAGATCATGCGTGCGTTCGTTCGCCTGCGGCAGATGGCGATCTCGCACGCCGACCTCGCCCGCCGCGTGGACGCGCTCGAGGCGAATTACGACGCGAAGTTCGGGAAAGTCTTCGACGCCATCCGTCGGCTGATGCAGCCGCCGCCGGATCGGGGTCGCCGGCGAATTGGGTTCGGTGCATGACCAGCGCGATCCTCGCGACCGAACGCGCCCGGCAGACGCCGATCGGGGAGATTCCGGAGAGCTGGTCCGTGACCCCAATTGGTGATCTCTTCGATGTCCAACAAGGAAAGGCGCTTTCCCCCACAGCGAGAGCGGGCCCGGCGATGCGCCCGTTCCTCCGAACGGCAAACGTCTTCTGGGGACGAGTCGACCTCCGCACTGTCGACCGCATGCATTTTAGCGGAGACGAAGCTGACCGCCTCTCTCTCAAAAGGGGCGACCTCCTCGTTTGCGAGGGCGGCGACATCGGTAGAGCGGCGATCTGGTCGTCGAACGAACCCGGTTACGGTTTTCAAAACCACCTTCATCGGCTCCGCCCGAAGAACGCAATGGTCGATCCTGAGTACGTCATGTATTGGCTCCAGGCCGCCTTCGTTCATCTGGGCACATATATCGGGGTCGGGAATAGAACGACGATTCCCAATCTCTCGGCTTCCCGTCTCAAAGCGCTTGAAATACCTCAACCCCCCATCATCGAGCAGCACGCGATCGCCGGCGTCCTCTCGAAGCTTCAGGGCCGCGTCGAGGTGCAGGATCGCATCGTCGCCTCGCTCAGGGAGCTCAAGGCCGCCACGATGGCCAAGCTCTTCCGCGAGGGTCTCCGCGGCGAGCCGCTGAAGCAGACCGAGATCGGGGAGATGCCGGAGAGCTGGGACGTTACGCGTCTCGGATCTCCAGGGTTCGCGAGGACGGCGTCGGGTGGGACACCAAGTCGGCAGGTTGCCGCCTATTACGGCGGCGGAATCCCCTGGCTCAAGTCCGGAGAGCTTCTCGACGGAACCCTGAAAAGTTCAGCCGAAACATTGTCACCTGAGGGGCTCCGGAGCTCCAGCGCTCACCTCTTGCCGGCCGGCACGCTCGTCGTTGCCATGTACGGAGCGACCACTGGAATGACTGGGATTCTTGGAATTCCGGCCTCGACTAACCAGGCCGTTTGCGCGATTGCGCCCGTTGACAATTCCTTCGACTCCGAGTTCCTTCGCCACTACCTTATCTTCGCCCGTGAACGGCTGCTCCAGGCCAGGCACGGAGGCGCCCAACCCAACATTAGCCAGCAGATCCTGCGCGAGTTCCTAGTACCGGTCCCATCAAGACCGGACCAGACCGACATCGGTGGCACGCTGCGGTCACTGTCCCTCCGACTGGAATCAGCGGAGCACTTCCTGACCTCCCTCTCGTTGCTGCTTGCGGAGTGTCTGCAGATGCTCATAAATGGTCGTAAGAGACTTCCCCTGGCGCCCAGTCAAGCGAAAAATCGGCGGGGGGACTTTGACGGCTAGTCTCGCCTCCGAGCGTGCCGGCGTGCAGGATCCCCTGGTCGGTTATGCCGCCGACGTCGGTTGGACCTATGTCTCTCCCGAGGACTCTCTAACACTCCGCCGGGGACCTTCCGGCCTCCTGTTCCGCGAGGTACTCCGGACCAAGCTCTTCGAGCTCAACCCCGGAATCATCACCGCCGAAAACGTCGATTCCGTGATCGACCGGATCGAGAGCGTTCGGACCAACATCGAAGGGAACGCCGAGGTCCTTGCATGGCTTCGAGGCGAGCGCACGGTTCACGTCGTCTCGGAGAAACGCGACCGGAACGTTGCCGTCCTCGACTTCGAGCACGCCGCCAACAACGTCTTTCACGTGACCGACGAGTGGGAGTACACGAACGGTCGATTTGCGAACCGGGCCGACGTTGTATTCCTGATCAACGGGATTCCCGTCGCCGTCGTCGAGACGAAGTCGGCCGCCAGGAGCGATGGGATGGAGACCGCGGTCAAGCAGATCCGCCGGTACCACGAGGAGACGCCGGAGCTGATGGCGCTCCCCCAGGTCTTCGACATCACGCATCTCATCCGCTTTTTCTATGCGCCCACGTGGAGCCTGGACCGCAAGGCGCTCTTCGACTGGAAGGACGAGGAACCGGGCAACTTCGAGAAGAAGGTCAAGCGGTTCTTCGGTCGAGAGCGATTCCTGAAGCTCCTTCGCCGCTGGATCGTCTTCTTCACCCGGGACGACGAGCTCAGGAAGGTGATCCTCCGTCAGCATCAGGTCCGGGCCGTCGAGCGGGTCCTCGAGAGAGCCCTCGACCCCGAGAAGCGCCGGGGACTCGTCTGGCACACGCAGGGGTCCGGAAAGACATTGACGATGATCGCGGTGGCCGAGCAGATCCTGGAGGACAGATCCTTCAGGAGTCCCACGGTGATCATGCTCGTGGACCGCAACGAGCTCGAGAGCCAGCTCTTCGCGAACCTCACGGCCTACGGCCTCGGCGCGGTGGTCGCCGAGAGCAAGGAGCACCTTCGCGAGCTTCTGCGCTCGGAATACCGCGGCCTGATCGTCACGATGATCCACAAATTCGATCGCGCGGACGCGGATCTCTCGGAGAGGGACAACGTCTTCGTCCTCGTGGACGAGGCCCACCGGACGACGGGAGGCGATCTCGGCAACTACCTCGTCGCCGCCATTCCCAAGGCGACCCTGATTGGATTTACGGGCACGCCGATCGATCGGACGGCGTACGGGCAGGGGACGTTCAAGACCTTCGGCACCGATGATCCGAAGGGGTACCTCGACAAGTACTCGATTCGGGAATCGATCGAGGATGGCACGACGCTGCGGCTCCACTACACGCTGGCGCCCAACGAGATCCTCGTGCCCCGGGAGCAGCTCGAGCGCGAGTTTCTCGCCCTGGCCGAAGCCGAGGGCGTGACGGACATCGAGGACCTGAATCGCATCCTCGACCGAGCCGTCAGTCTCAAGACGTTCCTGAAGGCCGGCAGGCGGATCGAAGCGGTCGCCGACTTCGTCGCCAGGCACTTCCAGGAGAACGTGCGGCCGCTCGGCTACAAGGCTTTCCTCGTCGGCGTCGATCGCGAAGCGTGCGCCCTCTACAAGGAAGCCCTCGATCGTCGACTCCCGCCGGACCTGTCCCGGGTCGTCTATACGCCGGCGCACAACGACGAGGGGCTCGTTCGAAAGCACCAGATCTCTGAGGAAGACGAGAAGGCCGTCCGCAAGGCGTTCCTCCGTCCCGGAGAGCGGCCGGAGATCCTCATCGTCACGGAGAAGCTCCTGACGGGCTTCGACGCGGAGATTCTCTACTGCATGTACCTCGATAAGCCAATGCGAGACCACACGCTCCTCCAGGCGATCGCCCGCGTGAACCGGCCGCACGAGACCGAGGGCCGTCCTCCGAAGCCGGCGGGGTTGGTAGTGGATTTCGTCGGCATTTTCGAGAAGCTCGAGCGCGCGCTCGCCTTCGACTCGGACGAGGTCAGCGGTGTCATCGAGAACCTCGACGTGCTTCGGGCCCGGTTCGCCAGCCTCATGAAGGCGAAGGTGAAACCGTATCTCGAGCTGGGCTCCGGACCCGTCGACGACAAGGCGGTCGAACGCGCGATCGACTTCTTCGTCGATCCGGAGGGGAGAAAGAAGTTCGTCGACCTGTTTCACGAGCTCGAGAGGCTCTACGAGATCCTGTCGCCGGACCCTTTCCTGCGTCCCTACATCGAGGACTACGCGCGCCTCGGTCAGCTCCTGCAGATCGTTCAGAACGCGTTCAAGAGACATCTAACGCCGCTCTACGACATCGCAGCGAAGACGGAACACCTGGTGCGGGAGCTCGCTTCGACGACGGGAGTCGGCGCGACCCTTCCCGTAGTTTCCCTCGACGAAGCGACCCTCGAGGCGCTCCGAAAGGACCCTCCGGATCCCGGTCGAATCATCAACCTGGGACGCGCCATCTCAACCGACGTGTTCGACGGCGACGACTCCGGTTCCTCTTTCCGATAGGAGAACGCGCGGAGAAGATCCTCGAAGCCTTCGAAGACCGTCAGCTGACGACCCAGGAGGCGCTGGGGGATCTCGAAAAAGTCCTCGCGGATCTCCTCGAGGCGCGCCGGCAACAGAAGCAGTCTGGGCTGGACCGGAACGCGTTCGCGATCTCCTGGATCCTCCAGCAGGAAGGAATTCCCGAGTCCCGGCCGCTCGCCGTCGAGCTAGACGGGCTGTTCGGCCAGTTTCCGAACTACGCCGCCAATGTGCAGGAGAGGAGGGCCCTGAAGGCAAAGATCTACAAGGTCCTGCTGCCAGCAGCCGGCAAGGAGCGCATGGTCGGCCTGGCGGAAAGAATCATCACTCTCGGCCGGGTATGAAGAAGCGGCGTCACAGCCGGTCGCGATCGAGCCAACGCCTTCTCGACGAAGTCGCCTCGTGGGCGTCCCGGCTCCAACTCCATCCCGAACGTGTCTACGTTCAGGGAATGAAGAACAAGTGGGCCTCCTGCACCCCCTCCGGACGGGTCTACTTCAGCGCGGACCTCATGGAGCAGCCCCCACGGTTCCGGGAAGTGGTGATCGTGCACGAGCTCCTTCACCTCAGAATTCCAAACCACGGGAAGCTGTTCAAGAGCTTCATGGGATCTCTTCTGCCCGGATGGGAGCGACAGATAGAAGGACGACCCAGAGTCTGTCGCTGACGATGCACCGGTAACGGTGAACTAGAATCGACCTCGATGCGCTATCGGTATTCCGACTACCCCGTCGACCTCCTCCGCGGGCTCCTGACCTACCAGGAGCTCGTCAAGCTGTTCCTGCAGCTCGTCCTTCAGACCGGGGGCGACGTCGAGGAGGCGCTCCAGTGGATGAAGTACCTCCAGGACCGCGGGATGATCGACGAGGGGCTCGACCTCGAGGGCTTCCGGAAAGAGCTCGAGAAGAGCGAAATCGTCGAAGACAGGGGCGGCAAGCTCTCGCTGTCGGCGGCGGGTGAGAGACGGATCCGGCGCTCGGCTCTCGAGGAGATCTTCACGTCTCTTTCGAAATCCGGCCCGGGCTATCACGCCATCCCGCGGGCGGGCGGGGGTGGCGAGCTCCTTCCGGAGACGCGCGGATACGAGTTCGGCGACAACCCGACCGCCATCGACGGCGTCCGCTCGATCGGAAACGCCGTGCGGCGCGACGCCGACGAGATCGCCCTGAAGCCCGAAGATTTCGAGGTCCACGAGGAGGAGCACCTGACCTCGTGCGCGACCGTTCTCGCCATCGACATTTCCCATTCGATGATCCTGTACGGCGAAGATCGGTTCACTCCGGCGAAAAAAGTCGCCCTGGCGCTGGTCGAGCTGATCCAGTCGAAATACCCGAAGGACTCGATCGACGTCATCCTGTTCGGCGATGACGCGAAGCGCGTCGCGATCTCCGAAATCTCCAAGACCATGGTCGGCCCGTACCACACGAACACCCGCGCCGGACTGGCGCTCGCTCGCAAGCTGCTCGTCCACCGGAAGAACCCGAACAAGCAGATCTTCCTGATCACCGACGGCAAGCCCTCGGCGATCTGGGACCATGGACGGCTTTACAAAAACCCGTTCGGACTGGACCTCAAGATCGTGAACCGCACGCTCGAGGAGGCGGACTCCTGCCGCCGGGACGGCATTACGATTACGACGTTCATGATCGCCACGGACAGCTACCTGGTTGATTTTGTCGACAAGCTGACCAAGATCAACCGGGGCAGGGCCTACTACGCGTCGCCCTACAATCTCGCGGAGTTCCTCTTCACGGACTACATCCGCAATCGCAAGAAGTTCTTCCATTAGACGATGAGCGCGGGCCTTGCGATTCTCGGCGGCGCCGCGCTGCTTCTGGCCGTGGTCCCCTTTCTCCCCCGGCTTCTTCTTCACCGGGCTCTCGACCGCCTCGCGGCCCGTCGGCTCGCCGCCGAAAGGGAGCCTCCGGCCCTGCTCACGCGGGCGGAACGGGTGGGCGGCCGGTGGCGCCGATTCCCCGGCGTGCTCGGACTTTCGGGCGACACCGTTTTCTTCGATGGCCTCTTCGATGAGACGTGGGTCCTCCCGACGTCTCGGATCGGCAAGATCATCACGGGGCGGAAGCTCGCGTCGGGGCAGCTTCTCTTCCGGACGGAAGCGCTGCGCCTCGTCTCGACGGCCGGCGAGGAAACGCAGTTCGTCCTGACGCGTGCTTCGGCTTCCGCGTGGCGGAGCCACCTCGGGCTCTGGGCGATGGCCGAGCGGGTTCGCGATTCGGACGCATCCCCGGCGAATCCAGCCGCCGACGGCCGGAAGGTCGATCACGTGGTCCCCGGCCGGTCATGAGAACGCGGTCGAGGCCTCGTCTCTGCGCAACCGCCCTTCTCGCTTTCTTTCTCACGTCCCCGGCGCCCGCGGAACCGCGCCGTCCGGCGGTTCGCCGACCGCGCCCCGCGCAGGCTTCGGCGCGCCTGTCCCCGGACGAACGCATTTCGCTCGATCTGAAAGACGCCGACATCCGGGATGTCCTCAGGAGTTTTGCCGCGTTGACGGGGACGAGCCTTGTGATCGACCCGGACGTGAAAGGTTCCGTCACTGTCTGCCTGCACGACGTTTCCTGGGTCGACGCGCTCGAAGTGATCCTGAGGTCAAACGGCCTCGGCATGGTCTCGGAAGGGCGCGTGCTTCGAGTGGGAGTCCCGGCGCGCCTCACGCAGGAAGATCCGCGCTGACCCGTCGCCGCCACGTCATGGAAAATCGCCGCTTCCGATAGATTGCAACAGGATTCTGAAGGACCGGAGGACCATGGCCGCGGAGGGCAGGACAGGCGGGCGCGAATCGACGGGGTTCGTGCCCGTCACGGGCGCGGAAGCGGAACGTCTCGGAGAGGACGCGCGGCGCGAGGTGAACTGGAAGCGCTGGGGGCCTTACCTCTCGGAGCGCCAGTGGGCGACCGTTCGCGAGGACTACTCGGCCGACGGGAGCTGCTGGGACTCCTTCCCGCACGATCACGCGCGCAGCCGCGCCTACCGGTGGGGCGAAGATGGCCTTCTCGGGATCTCTGATCGGGAAGGACGGCTGTGCTTCGCCCTCGCTCTCTGGAACGGCCGGGACCCGATCTTGAAGGAGCGGCTCTTCGGGCTGACGGGGCCGGAAGGCAACCACGGCGAGGACGTCAAGGAGATCTACTTCTACCTCGATTCCACGCCGACGCATTCGTACATGAAAGCGCTCTACAAGTATCCGCAGCGCGAATTTCCTTACGGAGACCTGGTCGCCGGGAACGCACGACGCGACCGGGAGCACCCCGAGTACGAGCTCCAGGACACGGGCGCGTTCGATGACAGCCGGTATTTCGACGTGTTCGCCGAGTACGCGAAGGCCGCGGCCGACGACATCCGGATCCGCGTCACGATCGCCAACCGGGGACCCGAGCCGGCGCGGATCGACGTCCTGCCGACACTCTGGTTTCGCAACACCTGGTCGTGGGGCCGTTCGGGCGAGGGGTACTGGAAGAAGCCCCGGATCTCCTCGGACGGCGATCTCGCCTTAGTCGCCGAGCACGAGTCCCTGGGCCGTTTCCGGCTCGACGCCGCCGCCGACCCTGCCCCGCTCTCTCTTATTTTCACCGAAAACGAGAGCAACACCGAACGACTGTTCGGAGTGGCGAATGCGACGCCGTTCGTGAAGGACGCGTTTCACGCGGCAGTCGTAGCGGGACAGGGGTCCGCCGTCAATCCCCGGCGGGAAGGAACGAAGGCGGCGGTCCGGTACGCCCTGGAAATCCCTCCCGGGGAAGAGGTCTGTCTCCGCCTGCGGCTCTCCTCGGGGACGCCGGCGGGCGTGGGCGTGGACTTCGATTCCGTCTTCGCCGACAGGATCCGGGAGGGGGAGGCGTTCTGGAATTCGAGGATCCCGGCCGCGCTGACGGGAGAGGAGCGCAATGTCGCGAGGCAGGCCTACGCGGGCCTCCTCTGGACCAAGCAGTTCTACCATTTCGCCGTCCGTGAGTGGCTCGAAGGAGATCCCGCCGGGCCGCCGCCGCCCGAGAGCCGCCGGCACGGCCGCGACTCCACGTGGGCGCATCTCTATAACCGGGACGTGATCTCGATGCCGGACAAATGGGAGTACCCCTGGTACGCGGCCTGGGACCTCGCGTTTCACATGCTCCCCTTTTCCCGCGTCGATCCGCACTTCGCGAAGGAGCAGCTCATCCTTCTCCTGCGCGAGTGGTACACGCATCCAAACGGCCAGATTCCAGCGTACGAATTTGCGTTTTCAGACGTCAACCCGCCCGTCCACGCGTGGGCGGCGTGGCGCGCGTACAAGATCAGCGGCGCACGCGGGGAGCGGGACCGTCTCTTCTTAGCGCGCGTCTTTCAGAAGCTGTTGATCAACTTCACCTGGTGGGTCAACCGGAAGGACCCGGAGGGAAGGAACCTCTTCTCCGGCGGCTTTCTGGGACTCGACAACATCGGGGTGTTCGATCGCTCCGAGCAGCTCCCGACGGGCGGCCACCTCGAACAGGCGGATGGAACCGCCTGGATGGCGTTCTTCTGCTCGACGATGCTGGCCATGGCACTCGAGCTCGCGAGCGAGGATCCGGCTTACGAGGATGTGGCGTCGAAGTTCTTCGAGCATTTCGTCGCGATCACGGACGCGATGAATTCCCTCGGCGGGACGGGTCTCTGGGACGAGCAGGAAGGTTTCTACTACGACCAGATTCACGCGGACGGCCAGAGTCTCCCGCTGCGGCTGCGCTCGATCGTCGGGCTGGTGCCCCTTTTCGCCGTCGAAATCTTGGATCAGACCCAGATCGAAAAACTCCCCGGGTTCAAAAAGCGGCTCCAGTGGTTTCTGGACAACCGGCAGGACCTCGCGCGCCACATCTCGTACATGCGCGACGACGACGGCCAGCACGGCGTGCACCGCCTCCTCGCCATTCCCTCTCGCGAACGCCTCGAACGCGTCCTCGAGTACCTCTTCGACGAGAACGAGTTCCTCTCCCCGCATGGCATTCGAGCGCTCTCCCGCGTGTATGCGGAGAATCCCTACACGCTGGCCGTGGGGGGCCAGCAGCATCGCGTCTCCTACGATCCCGGGCCGTCCACCACGGGCGTCTTCGGCGGCAACTCGAACTGGCGAGGGCCCGTGTGGTTCCCGATGAACTACCTTCTCATCGAAGCTCTGGAGCGTTACCACCACTTCTACGGGCCGTCGCTGAAGGTCGAGCTCCCGACCCGCTCCGGGCGATGGATGACTCTCGCGGAAGCGGCGCGCGAGATCGCCCGCCGGCTCGCCGCGGCATTTTTGCCGGACCCGTCGGGCCGGCGTCCCTGCTTCGGCGACGATCCCCGCTTTGCGTCGGACCCGCACTGGAAGGACCTGCTCCTGTTTCACGAATACTTTCACGGCGACACGGGCCTCGGCCTGGGCGCCTCGCACCAGACGGGCTGGACGGCGCTGGTGGTGCGATGCCTGGAGAGCCTTGCAGGGGCACGCGCCGGTGGCCAGCCGGCGGGCTCGCCGGAAGACTAGCGCCCTGCCAGGCGGGGCTCTACCGCGGGCCCGCGATTCTCCAGTTCAGGTCGCTGCTCAGCCGCATGGTGTTTTGTCCCGTCGCGAGATTGCGCCACAGGGTGTTCGGCTTCCCACAGCGCGCCGGCAAGCAGCTGACCTCCGTCCGTCCGACGACAGGTCTTTACGGGTTTCTCCCGGGACCCCTCTCGGACTCCTGTCATCCCGTAGCGCTTGCCAGGAAGGGAACGACCCGGCGGGAAAGCTGCACGGGCAGCTTTTCTATACCCGCGCGGATCTCCTCGACCGGGGACCGCATCGTAAAGTGCGTCAGGACGACGAATTCGTTCTGAAACAGGTCGGCCCGCTCGGCGAAGTCGCTGATGTGCAGGTGGCCGTACGCGTGCGCGCGGCCCACGTCTTCGGGCGCGAAGAACGAGCACTCGATCAGGAGGACCTTCGCGCGGTAGAGCTCGGGAGCCGCGTCGAAGATCGCGGGACCGCAGTCGCCGGGGTAGGCCAGCAGTGGGATCTCCTCTCGCCGCGTGACCTCGGCCCCCGACTCGCGGAGAGAGGCAATCTCGGGGCCGGATCGGCCGGCGAGATCGTCGCGGAGCTTTCGCCGGACTTCCGTAAAGAGATACCCGACGGTCGGGACTCGATGCCGGCCGGGCAGGAAGTGGAGCTCGAGATCCCGGCGGAGCGCCACCGTCTCCCCCGGGATCGCGGCCTCGAAACGCGTGCCGTAGCGGACGCCTTCCAGGCGCTCGCAGGCTGCAACCCAGGCCTTCAAATCCGGAACCGCTTCAGCCGGCGCAAAGACGCGCGCCGGGCCGAGTCCCGTCAAGGTCCGCCGGGAAGCGTGGTGAGCGAGGCCCGCCGCGTGGTCGAGGTGGCCGTGGGTCAGGCATACGGTACCGTACGCGAGCGTGTCGTCCGGCGCCCTTCCGAATTCGAGAAGCGTCCGGAAACCCGGGAGCTTGAAGAACGACTCGTGCCCCGCGATCGACACCCCGTCAATCGCGATTCCCGCCACCTCGAGGCGAACACGGCCACGCCCCTGAGGGTAGTCGGGCATCCGGGCAGGCTATCAGCGCCGAGGGACGGGGACGGGGCCGGGAATCGGGAAACCGGCGATAACGGACACGTTTCGGGCGCTCAAACTCGTCTTGCCACCTGTCATACCGCAAGCGTGAGAGCCGCCGTCAGCTGACAGCCGACAGCTCAGCTCATCTCGCCGTCCGACTTCCCGAGAGCACAGCCATAATCCCGCCCCGTGAAGGTCTCGCTTTTCGATTACGAATTGCCGCCCGAGCGCATTGCGCAGACGCCGCGGGAACGGGGATCGTCTCGGCTTCTCGTTCTCGACCGGCGGAGCGGCACGATCTCGCATCGCCTCTTTTCCGAGCTGCCCTCGCTCCTGAGGCCGGGCGACGTCCTCGTCCGCAATGACGTCCGAGTGCGCAACGCCCGGCTGTGGGGACGCGATTCCGAAGGGCGCCTGACGGAGATCTTTCTCGTGGAGGAGTCGGCGGGCGATCCCCTCCGCTGGCTCGCGCTCGCGCGGCCGGGCCGGCGCGCCAGACCCGGGCGGCGGCTCGATTTTCCAGAGGGAGTCACGGGGACCGTACTGTCGGTGAGCGCGATCGGCCGGAGGGAGGTCCTTTTCGATCGCGCCCTGGACAATGCGTATCTGGAGCGGTGCGGCAGCCTCCCCCTTCCCCCCTACATCCGCCGGAGCGCGGGCGATCCGGATCGTGAGGAGGATCGTGCGGCGTACCAGACCGTCTTCGCGCGGGAGCCCCTCGCGGTCGCGGCTCCGACGGCGGGCCTGCATTTTACGAGCGCCGTTCTCGACGAGATCGTCGCGCGCGGAGTCGAGATCGCGGATCTCACCCTGGCCGTGGGCCCCGGAACCTTCAAGCCGGTGACCAGCGACGACACGGCGTCGCACGCGATGGAAGCCGAGAGTGTGTCGATACCGGCCGAGACGCGGCTCGCGGTCCATCGGGCGGCGTCCTCGGGACGGCGCGTCGTGGCCGTGGGGACGACGGTCGCACGATCACTCGAGGCTGCCGCACGCATCGAGGGCGTTTCCGATAAACCGCTGCGGTTTTCAACCGACCTCTTCATCACTCCCGGATTCGAGTTCCGCGCGATCGATGCGCTCCTCACGAACTTCCACCTGCCGCAGTCGACGCTCCTCATGCTGGCCTGCGCGTTCGCCGGACGAGAGAGGGTCCTCGACGCGTACGAAGAAGCGATCCGGGAGGGGTACCTGTTCTACTCGTTCGGCGATGCGATGTGGATCGGGTGAGAGCCGGCCTGCAGGACCGTTCCACCCCGGCCTTCGCACTCACTCGCTCGCACACCGCTTCTGCACCGACCGAATGAGCCCACCTCTTGACCTGTCGACAGGCCGGGCAATAGGCTAGCGCAAAGCTTTTTAACGAGATCGGAGGCACTGCCATGGGTCCACGCCGGGTTCTTCTCGCCCTGTCGATCGCCGTGCTCGTTCCGCTCTCGCTTCCGGCACAGGACCTTCGGGACCTGCTGACCGGCTTTCTCAGGGACGGTGTGACACTTCGTCGACCCTCGCTCACCCCGAACCCTTGCGATCAGCCTCCTCCTGTCCCAGCGACCTGTCATGTGGCGCACTTCAACAGTGTCACGAGCCAGATCGAGGCAATCAATCAGTTCAACCTCGATCTCCAGAGCCAGCTTTCTTCCTTTCCGCTTCCCTCTTCCTCCGGAGGTTTCACGTATCGGTACGACGCTTCGCAAGGGACATTCGTGCGCGCCGCGGACAGTTTTGGCCCGATCTACGCCGAGAGGGCCGAAACGATCGGCAAGGGCTTCATGAATTTCGGTGTGAACTTCAGCCACTTCACCTATGACCGCATCGACGATCTGAAGCTCAAGGCCGATGAAGATCGGCTTCTGTTTCTCCATGCCGCTCCCGGAAGCGCGAATCCGCTGACCAATAACAATCCGCTGAACCCCTGGTTCCGAGGAGATGTGGTCACCGGTCCGTTGTCCGTGAAGGTCGATACGGGCATCACCGCCTTCGTCGCCACCTACGGGTTGACCGACCGGCTCGATATTGGCGTCGCCGTGCCGGTGGTCAATGTTTCTCTTCGGGAGCAGTCGACCCTCAAGATCGAGCGCCTCGCGACGGGCGATGACAGGCCGGAGCTCCACCGTTTTGCCGGGGGCGCTGCGGACTGCCAGGGTACGGAGGACGTCGAGACCTGTCAGCGATCGGGCAGCGCGACCGGCCTGGGAGACGTGCTGATCCGCGGCAAGTTCCGTCTGACCTCGAGCCCGCGTGGCGGCATCGCGCTCGCGACCGACGTTCGGCTGCCGACCGGCCGGGAAAAAGATCTGCTCGGAACGGGCTCGACTCAGATCCGGGCGTTCCTCGTCGCGTCGGCGCATCTCGGGGCCTTTTCGCCGCACCTGAATGCGGGCTACACATGGGCGACGAACCGCACCGGGCTCTCGGACGAGATCAACTACACGGCCGGCTTCGATTGGGCGCTCGGCTCACGCGTCACCTTCGCCGGCGATGTCATCGGACGGACGTTTCGAAACGCGAGAACGGTCCGCCTGCAGCAGCAAAAGTTCTGTGTGAATACAGCGGAGAGTTTCGCGCCTCCGCCGGACACCCCTTGCAACAGCGACCCACGTCTCATCACGGTGCAAAGGACGCGGCTCGACGTCTCGAGGAGCGACCTGAACACGCTGATCGGGTCCGCGGGCTTCAAAGCCAACGTCGTCGGGAACCTGCTGTTGACCGTAAACGGCCTCTTCTCGATCACGAAGAAAGGGCTTCAGGACACATTCACCCCGGTGGTGGGATTCGATTACGCCTTCTGACCGGCCGGACGCGCCGGCCCCGCAGGCTGCTGCAATGATCATCCCGGCGAGCTCCCGGCGGCTCGAGCAGACAGGCTCTTGCCCGAAGACTGCGATGCGATCGCGCCGATCGTCGACGTCGAAGTGAAGGCAACATTGCGCTGGCAGCGATCGCAAGAGCCGGGACGCGACGCCCGCAATCGTTTTTCAGCCGCCTTCTAACTGCGTCGGACGATGATCCACCGGTCACCCTGTTTCTCGAGTCCAAGGGTGACGGGATGGTCGTCCTGCTTCTCCTCACCCGCCTTCGGGGTGATGACGATGGTCTCGTGGCCGGTCACCACGGCCCCCGTGCCCGAAGCGTCGACGTCGATCTTCTGGATCTCGATGCGGACGTATTGCGACTTCAGTCCCTTGACCGCCATCTCGAAGGCGGCGACTCCGTCAGGGTAGACGCGCTTGTAGAGCCTGGCGTCGAAGCGGCTCCATGCTCGCTCATAGAGGCGCACGGTCTCGCGTATCGGCTCCTGCGCGGAACCTGCCCGGACGGGCGGAGGGGCGGGGTTGACGTCTTTTTCGACCGGCGCCCCGCGCGGCACCTCGGCCGGGCGGGAGGTCGGCTGCACCGGGATCGGCGTCGGAAAAATCGGGACGGCCGTGCGGCGCGGGATTGGATCCGGGAACTGGGCGACCTGGATGGCCGTCGGTCTGGCCTGCCGCGTCGCCTGAGCAAGCGCGGCTATTTCCGCCTGGGCGAAGAGGCCTGCCGAGGAGTCGAACGCCTTCTTCGCATCGGCGTCGGCGCCCGTCGCAACAAGCTTCTCGGCCCTCTTCTGCACCGACATCGCGCGCTGGTACGTCGAGGGAGAGAGCTCCCGCGCACGTGCCTGATCGGCGTCGCTCTTCGCCCGCCGCGAAGCGACACGGGCGGTTTCGGCTGCCTGACGAAACGGCCGGGCTTCCACGGGCGTGACCCCGAGGGCGGTGGGAAGCAGCGTGGGCAGGGCGGTGGGCTGCGGAGGCGCGGTTGGACGCAGCGTGGATACGGGCGGCGCTGTAGGCTCCGCAGGCTTCTCTTCGACCGCGATTGGCACAACGGTCGGTCCTGCCGCGATTTTTTCCTCCACCGGCCGGCGCTCGGCCCAGGGCCGCCAGATCAACAGCGTCACTGCCACGGCGATCAAGAGACCGACCCACATTCGAACGGGCCCGCGCTGCGCCATTTCCGGCGCAGTCACAGAGGTGGCGGGCGCCCGTTGTTCGATGGTCGGGGCGGTTCGGGACGGCGGGGCCGCCTTCTCCGCCGCTGTCCCCGGACTGACGGCGGTCGGCTTCTGGTCCGAGGGTGTCGGCCCCTTCGGCGTCCCGGGAAAAGGTGCAACCTTCTCAGGCCGAATCGCCGGCGGAGTCGAGCTGTCGGCCACCACGGGCCTGGCACGTGGCGCGGGCCGCTCGGGGGACCCCGGCTGGGGAGGCGGCGCCGCCGGTCTTGCGGACTCCAGCGAGACCGGTCGATTCGCCGCCGGAAGTGACGGCATCTCCGGCCCTCTGTCCGCCCTGCCAGGCGCGGGCCCTCCGTCCGGAGAGAGAGTCCCGGACGGCTCCGGCAAGGCCGGCGGAGAGGGCTTCACGATCTCGATCGCTTTCGTCTTCTTGACGGTCTCGGCCTGTACCGACGCAAGCGCCGTCGGAAGGCTGGGCGGGTCGAGAGGCGAAACGTACTTCGGCTCCTTGTCTGCCGCCTTCTCCTCGTTCGACACCCTCTCAACCGCCATGACGGGGTTGATCGCCCTCTGATCGAACGTCGGACGGTCCGCTGGTTCCGTCCCGCCAATCCTTTCGGTCTCCCGGTTCCCCGGCGCCGTCGCCTGCGTGGATTTATCCGGCCACGGCAACGGAGCCGGGGCCGGGGCCGGTTCGACCGGCGGCTCCTTCTCGTCGGGCGGTGATTTTCGCGCCGCGGCCCTCTCCGCTGCCGTCCGCGGATTGATGGCAGTCTTTTCTACCTCCGCCGCGTCAGGAAGTGCGATCGTCAGCGGCGGCGCCGAAGGAGACGGCGTGGCCAGCTGGCCGAACTGGCGGTCGAGACGCTCCTGCGCGCTCGGCCTGACGGCGTCGGGCGCGGCGGGCTGCATGGACCGGATCGTCGAGAGGATGGCCAGTGTACTCTCGAGATCGTCCGGGCGCGCGTAGCGCTCCCGCAGGCCCACGATCTCACGATCGAACTCCTCGGCTGTCGCATACCGGTCCTCCCGGTTCTTCTCGAGCGACTTGAAAATGACATCGCGCAGCTCAGGCGGCACTTTGCCCTCACGGTCCGATTCAGAGAAGGAGATCGGCGGCAGGAACAGGTGCGCGCGCAGCAGCTCCGCCGGGGACTCGCCCAGGAAAGGACGGGTCCCCGTCAGCAGCTCGTAGAGCACGACGCCCAAGCCGTATAAATCGCTCCGGCCGTCAAGCTTCATTTCCGGCGAGAGCGTCCCGTACTGTTCCGGCGAGGCGTACTTGAGCTTGCCTAAGAAAACGCCGGTCGCTGTCGCGTCCATCGCGCGGTCGGACGTCTTCGCGATGCCGAGGTCGATCAGCTTGACCACGCGCCGTCCCTCGTCGTCGTGCGTAAGCATCAGGTTGTCGGGCGCGACGTCCCGGTGGATCACGCCCTTGCGGTGCAAGTACCCGAGGGCGAGCAGCGCCTGGTGCGCGATCTCGAGGGTCAGCGGGACGCCCGGACATCCGTGCAACCGCAAAAAGTCCGCGAGGGTCACGCCGTCGATGAACTCCATGACCAGGTAGGCGGTGCCGTTCTCGTCTACGGCGAAGTCGTAGATGGTGCAGATGTTCGGGTGTTTGAGCCGGATCGCGGTCTTGGCTTCTTCGAGGAACCGGCGCTTCAGGTCGAGGTCCGCGACGACGTGCGGCTGCATGACCTTGACCACGCGTATCTCGTCGAGCAGGCGGTGGCGGACGTGGTAGATAGTCCCCATGCCGCCCTCGCGGATTTTGGAGAGGATCTCGTACTTTCCCTCGAGGAGAAGTTGGGGTTGCTGCACCCGGCGCCGCGCCTCCAAACTAAACTATCGATTGTAGAACGGAACCGCGCGCGATCGGTCGGCGGCACATCGCGGGGCGAGCGGATGTCGCGATCACCCGGGCCGACCGACGAGGAATCGTCGCTGGCAACCGCACTCCGACCTCTGGAACTCGAAACAGATTGAACCGCAGATCGTTTCGAACCAGAGCTTCACCTGTTTGCAGGTCGGGAGCTCTGAGTCATGCTCGTTCCCGCTTTCGGAGCAGCAGAACGATGATCGCGACACGGCGCGACCACGATGTGGCCGGAACCAAGGCCGGAGGGGTGCTCCGGCCTTCTCACTACGGTAAATCTGACTTCAGTACATATCGAGGTATTTCTCGATCTCCCACGGCTGCACCCGAGAAATGTACTCCGCCCACTCGCCCCGCTTGGCCTCGAGGAAGTGCGTGAGGATGTGCTCTCCGAGCGCACCCGTGACCACGTCGTCCTTCTCGAGGTTATCGAGAGCCTCGGAAAGATTGCCGGGGAGCTGGTCGATCCGAAGACGCCGCTTTTCGCGCTCGCTCATCTTGAAGACGTTCTTGTCCACCGGCTCGCCCGGATCCATCCGGTTCTTCACGCCGTCGAGCCCCGACGCGAGCATCACGGCAAAGGCGAGGTAGGGGTTGCAGGACGGATCCGGCATCCGGACTTCGATCCGGGTCCCCATGCCGCGCCGCGCCGGGACGCGCACGAGAGGCGACCGGTTTCGCATCGACCAGGCGACGTTGACCGGCGCCTCGTAGCCCGGCACCAGGCGCTTGTACGAGTTGACGAGGGGGTTCGTCACCGCGACGAACGAGCGCGCGTGGCGCAGGATCCCGCCCGTGTAATTCAACGCGGTCTTCGAGAGCTGGTACTTCGCCTTCGCGTCGAAGAAGACGTTGTTGCCTTTCTTGTCCAGGAACGACTGATGGACGTGCATGCCGGACCCGTTCACGCCGAAGATCGGCTTCGGCATGAAGGTCGCGTGCAGGCCGTGGTCGAGCGCGACTTTCTTGACGACGAACCGGAAAGTCGAGACGCGATCCGCGGTCGTGACGGCGTCTGCGTATTTGAAGTCGATCTCGTGCTGCCCGGGAGCGACCTCATGGTGCGCTGCCTCCACCTCGAAACCCATCTGCTCCAGCGCGAGGACGACGTCGCGCCGCGCCTCTTCGCCGCGATCCACAGGCGTCAGATCAAAATAGGCGCCCTGATCGTGCGTGTCGACGATCGGATCCCCGTTTGCGTCGCGCCGGAAAAGGAAGAATTCGGCCTCGGGGCCGGTCACGAGCGTGTAGCCGAGCGCCGATGCCTTGTCCATCTGCCGCTTCAACGTCGTGCGGGGACAACCGATGAAAGGGATTCCATCCGGGGTATAGACGTCGCAGATCAGCCGCCCGACCTTCTCGCCTCCGCGGTGCGCCCACGGGTAAATCGCGAAGGAGTTCAGGTCCGGCACCAGGTTCATGTCGGACTCTTCAATCCGCGTGAAGCCTTCGATCGAGGAGCCATCGAACTGGATCTCCCCGTCCAGAGCCTTCGCGAATTGCGACCGGGGGATCTCGACGTTCTTGATCACTCCCAGGATGTCGGTGAACTGCAGCCTCAGGAAACGGACGTTCTCCGCGTCACAAACTCGCAGGATCTCGTTCTTTCCGAGCCCGGGCCCGGCCGGATCAAATTTCAGGATCTTAGCCTTCGGCATTCCGTCCTCCATTTTCTGCAAAAGTGACACGATTTTATGGTCAGTTTGCACAAAGTCAAGGCAATCTCGGCGAAATAGCTTTAAAATCTGGCCCCCGTGCACACTCTGTTGTGCAGAACGGACGCCGCCGTGGTCGACGTCAGGGGCGGGGCGCTATTTTGGCGAAGACCCCGGTCCGCGAGGCGGGCATCCGCACGGTGAATGTCGCTCCTCCCTCGGGGTTGTTCGCGGCGAAAACGGCGCCCCCATATCCCTCGACGATGGTCCGCACGATGGCGAGGCCCAAGCCCGTGTGACGGTCCGCCGCCTCGGGCTGGTCCGGCCGCCAGGAGAAGAATCTCTCGAAAATGCGCGGCAGGTGCTCGGTCGGAATGCCGGGGCCCTGGTCAGCGATGCGCACGCACGCGGCCCCCTCCTCGCGATCGAGACGCAACCGGACCGCGGAGCCGTCGGGCGAGAAGCTCGCCGCGTTGTCCAGGAGGTTTTCGAAAACCTGCGCCATCCGCTCTCCCGAAGCCCGCACGGTGATCGTCTCACCCGGCGGTTCGAACAGAAACACCACCGGGCTTCCGCGCAGGCGGTACCCCTCGCACACGCGCTCCAGCAATGCGTTTAACGACAGGGACCCCTGCTCTTCGGACTCGAGCCGCGCGTCCACGCGCGTCATTTCGCGCAGATCGGACAGGAGGCGCTCCATCCGCTGTACCTCCCGCTGCGTGATCTCGAGAAATCTCCGCCGGTCCTCCTCCTTCTCCGAATCTCCGGCCATCTCCGCGGCGATCCGTATCGACGCGAGGGGGTTCCGGAACTCGTGCGAGATCTCCGCGGCGAAGGACTCCAGGAAGCTTTGATACCCCTCAAGACGCGCCGTCAGGTCATGCAGCGCCCGCGACAGCTCTCCGATCTCGTCCTTCCTCTGCGACCGCCGGAAGTTCCCCTGCAGCCGGCCGCGCCGGTCCAGAATGGCGGCGGCATCGTCCCGCAGCTCCTGAACGGGCCGGGCAATCGTCTTCGAGACGAGAAGGCTCAGGCCCCCGGCGAGGGCCACCGACCCGAGGCACACCTGGAAGATGCCGAGGCGGATCGCGTAGAGGTCCTGGAGGATGCGCCACGTCGAGGATGAGACGACGACCGCGCCGGCCGGAACGGCCCCTACTCCCTCGATCGGGATCGCGATCGAAAGGGTGACCGAGCGCTGACCCGCCGGGGAGGGACGGACGGCCCTGCCGTAACGGCCCGACAGCGCGGCCTCGACCTCGCGGCCTCGCAGCAGGCCGTCGCGGGGCGAGGGTTCCCGCGCTTCCAGGGGCGGCTCCCCGGGAGGCAGCAGGCGATGGTAGAGCGAATAGAAAACCGCTCCCACGCGGTAGAGCAGCCGGTCGCGCCCCCTGGCCTCCCGCCCCTCCTCCGCCGGTTTTTCGCGGCGCGGGCCGAGCCGGCTCGTGTCGGCGAGGATTTTCCCCTGCGCGTCCACCACCCGGATCCTCGACTCCAGCCTCCGGTTCAGGCGCGCTAACACGCGCGGCGCTTCTTCGCCGGCGAGCGCCCCCGGCTCGGACAGCGCGGCCGCGAGGACCCGCCCTTCCTGCACCATCGAGCGCTCCTGTGCCTCGAGAAGCTGCTTCTCGTACGTCCCCAGGTACAGCAGCCCCGCCGCGGGGATGAAAACGAGCAGGAGGTTGAAGGCGAGGAGCCGGGTGGAGAGCCCCCCGCGCCGTCTGCGCCCGGGCAACGCCGCGGGCCCGCCCTCCTCAGCCACCTTCGTACCGATACCCGAGTCCGTGGACGGTTTCGATCCCGGAGAAAGAAGGTTCGGTCTCCAGAAGCTTCCGCCGCAGCCGCTTGATGTGGCTGTCGATCGTGCGCTCGCTGACGAACGCGTCGTGCGGGTAGGCGTCCTCCATGAGCTGGCGCCGCGTCTTCACGTGGCCCGGGTGCCGGGCGAGCGACTGGAGCAGAAGAAACTCGGTGACGGTCAGAGAAACGAGAGCGCCGTTCCACCGCGCCGTGTAGCGGTCGAGGTCGAGCTCGAGCGGTCCTGCCCTCAGGAGTTTCTCGGGCTCCGCGGAAGGACCGGAGCGGACGAGCGCCGCGCGGCGAAACAGCACTTTCACGCGGGCGACGAGCTCCCGCATCGAAAACGGCTTGCACAGGTAGTCGTCGGCGCCAAGCTCCAGCCCGAGCACGCGATCGAGCTCTTCGTCGCGGGAGCTCAAGAAAATGATGGGCAGCGCCTCGGAGCGCGCGCGCAGCTTCCGGCAAAGCTCCAGGCCATCCATCCGCGGCAGGACGATGTCGAGAATCGCGAGCCCCGGCAGCTCCTGCTGCAGCGACTCCCAGGCCTCGCGCCCGTCGCCGAAAGCGCGCACCCGGTAGCCTTCGCGTTTCAAGGCGAAGGTCACGGTCTCCCGGATCGTAGGCTCGTCGTCCACGACCGCCACCGTTTCGGGCTTGGCGGATTTCACAACCCGCATTCTGGCCCGCTTTGGGCGGGCGCGGAAGCCGCGCCACGGTTTCGCCACACTCTTCCGCCGAAATTCCCCCGGTGACGGCATGGCGGGGACTTGCCCGCGAGGTCTCCTTGCAGACACAAGGGAGGTGTCTCATGGCACTCGCGAATTCCGGTCCCCGTGTTCGCCGCGCCGCCGCGTCGATCGTCTTCGTCCTTCTGTGCCGGTCCGCGGGGGGGCAGCCGGCGCCCGTCCGGCTCGAGGAGGTCCGAGCGGGAGCGCTCCTCTTCAAAATAGCCAGCCCCGGCCTGTATCTGCCGGCGCCCCTTCTCGACACGGACGTTTCGATCCGCGTCACGGGGATGACCGCCCGGACGACGGTCTCGCAGCGTTTCCGAAACGGCACCGGGAGCTGTGTCGAAGGCATGTACGTCTTCCCCCTTCCGGAGAGCTCCGCGGTCGATGCGATGCGCCTCGCGGTCGGAGACCGGGTCATCGAGGGTGAGATCCGGGAAAGGGAGGAGGCCAGGAAAGTCTACGAGCAGGCGAAGTCGGAGGGCCGCAAGGCATCTCTGGTCGAACAGGAGCGTCCGAACGTCTTCACCACCTCGGTGGCCAGCATCGGGCCCGACGAAGAGGTTAAGGTCGTCATCGAGTACCAGGAAGCTCTGCGGTTCGAAGGAGGAAGCTTCCGCCTCCGGTTTCCCCTGGTGGTGGCGCCGCGGTACATCCCGGGCGCGAGGCCGGCCGAGTTGCGGAAGCGTCGGACGGCGCGACGGCCGCGGGCGGAGGATCGGGTTGGAGCGTGAACACGGACCGCGTGAAAGACGCGCCGCGGATCACGCCGCCCGTCGCCGACCCGGCCGCCGGCTTCACGAATTCCGTGCACCTGAAGATCAACCTCGACCCCGGGTTTCCTCTGCGCCGCGTCGCGAGCGGCACGCACGCGCTGCGCACCGAGGCCGGGCAGGGCAATCAGACTCTCGTGACCCTCGCGGACCGCACGGTCTCCGCGGATCGCGACTTCGAGCTCACCTGGGAGCCCGACCCCGGGCACGAGCCGACCGCCGCTGTCTTCACCCAGAACCTGGGAGGCGAGCTCTACGCGCTCCTCCTGGTGATCCCGCCGGACGCCGTGACGGACGCCGGGACCCGGCTCCCCCGCGAGACGGTGTTCGTGATCGACACGTCCGGGTCGATGCACGGCACGTCGATCGACGGGGCGAAGGCGGCGCTCGCGCTGGCGCTCTCGAGGCTCGGGCCGGAGGACCGCTTCAATATGATCGAGTTCAACAGCGTCACACGCCGCCTCTTCGCAGAAAGCCGCCGCGCGCTGCCCGCCGCCGTGGACGACGCCCGGCGATGGGTCGGCAGGCTCCGGGCGGAGGGCGGTACGGAGATGCTTCCGGCTCTGGCGGCCGCTCTCGAAAGCTCGGGTGACCAGGACGCCGTCCGCCAGGTCCTCTTCATGACGGATGGCGCCGTCGGCAACGAGGAGGAGCTTTTCGCCTTCATCCAGGCGCATCTCGGGAAAAGCCGCCTGTTCACGGTCGGGCTCGGCTCCGCCCCCAATTCGCACTTCATGACGCGCGCGGCGCTCTTCGGCCGGGGCACGTTCACCTACGTCGCCAGCCCGGCCGACGTGCAGCCGAAGATGACCGCCCTGTTCCGCAAGCTGGAAGCTCCCGTTCTGACGAACGTCGAGGTGCGGTGGGACGACGCCAGTGCGGAGGCGTGGCCGTCGAAGGTCCCAGACCTCTACGCCGGCGAACCTCTCGTCGTCTCGGCGCGGCTTTCTCGTTCCTCCTCCGGCGTGGCTGTCACGGGAGAACGAGGCGGACAGCCCTGGTCGCATCGGCTCGTCCTCGCGGCGTCGCGGGACGACTCGGGTGTGGCCCGCCTCTGGGCGCGTTCGAAGATCGCGTCGCTCATGGATTCCGCGACGGCGGGAGCGGACGCCGCAAATGTCCGGCGCGCGGTCGTCGAAGTCGCGCTCGCCCATCATCTCGTCTCGAGCTTCACGAGCCTGGTCGCGGTGGACGTGACGCCCACGATCGGTCGCGGCACGGCCTGCGAGTCGCGCCCCCTTCCCGTGCAGCTGCCCGACGGCTGGAGCGCGGAGCACGTATTCGGCGAAATGCCTTCGACGGCGACGCCGGGCCCCCTCCTCCTGCTGCTCGGCCTCGCGCTCCTGGCCGGTTCCTTCCTCCTCCGGACGGCGGGAGGTCTGCGATGACACCGCGGCGCCTGCGCTCCCTCTCGGCGGCGATCGCGATCGCGGGCGTCGTCCTGCTCTCACAGGGCGGGTGGATCTATCTGAAGGCGCGTCTGGCACAGAGCCTTCTCCACCGCGCCTGGAAGAGGACCCTCGCCGGCGAGCGGGAGGTCAAGCCGTGGCCCTGGGCCGACACGTGGCCGGTGGCGCGTCTGACCGTCCCGGGGACGCAAGTCGACGCCATCGTTCTCGCCGGCGCCTCCGGCCGCACCCTCGCGTTCGGCCCCGGTCATCTCGACGGCACCGCCGCCCCCGGCGGCATCGGAAACTGCGTTTTCTCCGCTCACCGCGACACGCAGTTCGGATTTCTCCGACAGCTTCTCCCCGGCGAAGAGATACGCGTCGAGGGTCCCGAGGGGACAACGACGATCTACCGGGTCACCGCCGCGCGGGTCGTCGATCGGGCCTCCACGGCCGACCTCGAGCCGACGCCCCAGCGGACCCTGACGCTCGTGACCTGCTACCCCTTCGACGCGGTCGCCCCCGGAGGAAGGCTGCGCTACGTGGTCCGGGCAAGGGGGTGACGCCCTGGAGCAGCTCGCCGATGGCCCTTTTCGCCCTTCGCCTCTCGCCATTCGCCCTTCGCCCTTCGCCTTTCCCGGCGGAAAGTGTCTTCCCGACGAACAAAATGCCCTCCGCCTTGATATTCTGGGCGGCCCTGATGGGGAATCGAACGCAGGAGGGAAACATGAGCACTGTCGAAATGGTCTCCCCCCGGACGATCCGCGCGCGGACGATCCGCAAGGACCTTCCGGGGGAAGAACTCCGCTCCCTGGCCCGGTCCGGGGAAAAGACGACTGAATACGGCTCGCCGGTTTACTCGACCCGCGTCAAGAACCGGTCGGCGAAAAACACCTACATCGTCGAGGACGGCGTCGAGGTCGGCGTCCTGCAGCAGCCGATCGACCGGGCGCGCGCCGAGGAGACGGTCCGGCGTGTCCAGGAGGCGCTCCTCGGCATGGACCTCGTTCAGGTTGACCGGCGCATGGGAGATCATCCCGAAGCCACCCTGCGCTGCCGGCTCTTCGTCCCGGTCGACTACGCCCGCATCGCGTACATGTGGCACAACATGCTCTTTCCTTCGGACTCGACGTGGGAGCCCGACTTCGTGTCCGTTTACGTTCCCGAGTGGCCCGAGCGGCTCATCTTCGCGGACGTCGAGCAGAGATACACGTACATCCTGGGAAGCGACTATCCGGGCGAGGCGAAGAAGTCGATGCTCCGCCAGGCGATGTTCTGGATCAAGCGGCGGGGCGGGCTGGGCCTCCACGCCGGCTCGAAGATCCTCCGGGTGACGGGCCCCGACGGGGCGCTCCGGGACGTCGGGTTCCTGCTGTTCGGGCTTTCGGGTACGGGCAAGACGACGCTGACCCTCCACGACCACGGCCTCGAGCCGCCCGAAGCCGCCATCATCAAGCAGGACGACGTGGTCCTTCTGACGAAAGAAGGCCGAGCGTTCGGGACGGAAGACGGCTTCTACATCAAGACGGAGGGGCTCGAGCCCTCGCAAACGGTCCTCTGGGGCGCCGCCACACACGCGAGCGCGACGTACGAGAACATCCTGGTCGACGACGCCGGCAAGGTCGACTTTCTCGACACGTCGCTCACCTCGAACGGCCGGGGCGTGGTTCTCCGCAGGCACATCCGCGGCACGGGCGACGGCATCGACCTGCCCAGGGCAAACAAGATCGTCTTCATCACCCGCCGCAACGACATCGTCCCCGTCTGCGCGCGGCTGACGCCCGAGCAGGCCGCCGCCTATTTCATGCTCGGCGAGTCGATCGAGACGTCCGCCGGCGATCCGACGAAGGCCGGCCAGGCCAAGCGCGAAGTCGGCACGAATCCCTTCATCGTCGGGCCGGAGGCCGAGGAGGGCAACCGCCTGCTCCGGATCCTTCGGGAAAACCCCGACATGCAGGCGTACATTTTGAATACCGGCTCGATCGGCGCGCACGGCACCTCGGCCGGGGAAAAGATCAGTATCCGGATTTCGACGGAGATCATGAAGCAGATCGCGAAGGAAGGCATCGCCTGGCAGCGGGACCCGGACTGGGGATACGAGATACCGACTGACGTGCCGGGGATCAACCTCGAGAACTACACGCCGACGACGCGCTACTCGGACGCCGACTACAAGGCGCTCGTCGGGAAGCTCCGGAGCGAAAGGCGCGAGTGGCTTGGGAAGTTCCCCGGGCTCGACCCGGCCATTCCGGGCGCGATCGAGGTCTGATTCGGATGGTGGAAGTCGAAGGTCTTCAGGACGTCGTCGCGGCCGATTCGTCGATCTGCTACATCGACGGAGACCGCGGAATCCTGTCCTACCGCGGGATCGACATTCACGACCTGGCGGACAATTCGAGCTTCGAAGAGGTGTGCTTCCTTCTCTGGGAAGGGCGTCTCCCGCGCATCGACGAGCTAGCCCGCGCTCGCGGCGAGATCGGCCGCGAAAGGCCGGTCCCCGGCGAGACGCTCCAGCTTCTCGAACGGCTGGCGTCGAAGTCGATCCCCATGGACGCCCTCCGCACGGCCGTTTCGGCCCTGTCCGCCACCGACCCGGACGCGGCGGACATGTCGCCGGAGGCCAACCGCCGGAAAGCGGTCCGCCTGACCGGACAACTCGCGACGATCGTCGCCGCGTTTCACCGCATGCGCCAGAACAAGGCCCCCGTGCCGCCCGATCCGGCGCGCGGCCACGCGGAAGACTTTCTTCGGATGTTGAACGGCGAGACGGCGAGGTCCGCGGCCGTCAGAGCGCTCGACGTGGCGCTGATTCTCCACGCCGACCACGAATTGAACGCGTCGACCTTCGCCGCGCGCGTGACCGCCGGCACGCTTTCGGACATCCATTCCGCGATCACCTCGGCGATCGGCACCCTGAAGGGCCCGCTGCACGGTGGCGCGAACGAGGCGGTCCTGAAAATGCTGCAGGCGATGGGGTCTCTGGACCGCGTCGATGAGGACCTCCACGGGCGGCTCGCCCGCAAGGAAAAGATCATGGGCTTCGGGCATCGGGTCTATACGACCGAAGATCCCCGCGCCACCCACCTGCGCGCCATGTCCGAGGAGGTCGCCCGGGCTTCCGGCGATACCTCTCTCTACGACATGTCCCGGCGGATCGAGAACATCATCCGCGACGAAAAGAAGTTGAACGCGAACGTAGATTTCTACTCCGCTTCCGTTTACGCGATGCTCGGCATTCCGGCGGACCTCTTCACGCCCATCTTCGCCGTCTCGCGGATTTCCGGCTGGACCGCCCACGTCCTCGAGCAGTACGCCCACAACCGGCTCATCCGACCCCGCGCGGATTACACCGGCCCCGCGTACCCGCAGCCCTGGGTCCCGATCGAGAAGCGGTAAGTAAAAACCCGGCGATCCCCTGGCGGTCGCGGACGATCCGATCCTGATCGAGGGTAGGTGGTCCGGTCGATCACCGGCGGTTGAAAGCGTAGAGGAATCCGAAGATCTTCTTTGCGACGGGTGTCAGGCGGGTCTTCTGCCGTTGATCCGCGACTTTTCGGGCGATCTCGGAGAACGTCGGGTAGGAGTGGATCGTGCGCCCGATCCCGCTCAGCCCGGTGCCGGTCTTCATCGCCAACACGAACTCGGCGAGCAGGTCGCCAGCGCGCTCGCTGACGATCGTGACTCCGAGGATGCGGTCTGTCCCCTTCCGCGTCAGGACTTTCGCGAAGCCGATTTCTTCGCTCTCGAGCACGGCCCGGTCGATTTCCGCCACAGGCTGAGTGAAGACGTCGTACTCGATCCCCTTCGCACGCGCGTCGGTTTCGTTCCATCCGACGCGCGCCACCTCCGGCGAGGTGTACGTGCACCAGGGGACGATCGCGTCGTCGCATTTCGCCTGGAGCCACGGAAAGAGAATGTTCCGGACCACGGTGCGGGCGTGGAGGTCCGCGACATGAGTGAAACGATAAGGTCCCACCACGTCTCCGGCCGCGTAGATGTGTGACTGCGACGTCTGCAGGTGTCGGTTGACGGTCACTCCGTCTTTCGAGTAACGAACTCCGGCCGATTCCAGATCGAGACCCTCTACGTTCGGCGCGCGGCCGGCGGCCACGAGCACCGCATCGCAGGGGACCGGCCGATCCTCTCCGTCACCGCCGTCGATCGAGAGAACGATCGAGCCGTTTTTCGAAGCGGTCGCTCGAACGCTCGCCCCCGCCAGAATGGTGGCTCCGTCGGCTTCGAGTTGCCGTCGAACGACTCCAGCCGCATCCGGGTCTTCCTTCTCCAGGATCTGAGGTGACCGCTGGACAATCGTCACGCGAATCCCGAGGCGGGCGAATGCCTGTCCGAGCTCGCAGCCGATCGGTCCTCCCCCCAGGATCGCCAGCCGGTCCGGCCGCTCGACCAGCTTGTCGAACACCGTCTCGTTCGTGAAAAAACCGACGCCCTCCAGACCCTCGATCGGGGGAACCGATGGCCGGCTTCCCGTGGCGATCACAAAGTTGCGGGCCTTCAACGTCGCCGTTCCGACCCGCACCTCGTGGGGCGAGAGAAATTTCGCCGGGCCGCGAAACACGTCGATCCCCAACTTTTCGAACCGCTCCTGGGAATCGTTCGGCGCGAGAGCGGCGCGGCGCTCGCGCATGCGAGCCATGACCCCCTCGAATCGGAAGGTCGGCGTGGTGGAGTCGAGCCCCCATTCCTCCGCCCGCCGAATGTGATCGATCAGCCGGGTGGAGGAAATCAAAGCCTTCGAAGGCACGCACCCGGTGTTCAGGCATTCGCCGCCCATTTCGCCACGCTCGATCAGAGCGACTCGGCCACCGAGGCCCCGGGTGCCCGCGGCGGTGACGAGCCCTGCCGTCCCTGCTCCGATGACGACGACATTGTAGATAGTCGACCTCACTCTTCGTCGAAGAGCGCCAGAATACAGGACCGCGCGCCCCGTCCGCTCCTGCGCTCGGCTTCTTCAAGGGAAAGGCGGCCGTCGGTCCGACGGGGGCGCTTACTTCGATTGCTTGTTGAGTTTCCAGTCGTAAGGGATGAATTCGACTTTCCAGTCGCCCGGGATCTTCTCGTTACGAAACTGATTGGCATACGCGATGAGCGACGGCGCCTTCTTCAGGAAGTCCTTCTCATAGAACTGGAGAATCGACGAGAGCCGCACGGTCTTCTTTGCGGGCTCGAGAGAGACGTTTCGCTCCTCCGCGAAGAAATACCTCGCGTCCCGAGCGAAGGTCGCGTCCAGGGTGTCGCCCTGGAACGGCTCCCGGGGCAGGCGCGGACAGCTCCTGGCCATGCAGTTGATCGCGAAGTGAACTCTGGGATCGCCAATCGGACGAATCGTCGAGTTCTCGAGGCCATAGAGGGAGATGTACCGCCCGCCCATCTTGAACCGATTCGTGTAGAAGAACATCTTCTTCACCTTGTCGATGTCGCCCGGTAAGTTCGAATGAATCACGTCGTAGATCGCGAGCGCGTTGTAAGCATTGACGTAGTAAGCGAGCTTCGCTTCATTTGTCCGAAAGGAGTCCGGACTGGAGTCGGGGCTCACCCGGGCGACCCACGCGAGATACGTTCCGAGGTCGGACGGGTCTTTCGCTATGGCGGCGAAGTCGATCTGTCCCCTGTCGTTGACGTGTTTCGAGAGCACACGCGCCCAGGCTTTCTCCGGCGACTCGGCATCCTGCTGGACGGCGGCGGTCGATGGCGGCGGGATGTGCGTCGCGCACGCCGGCACGAGAAGGCACGCGAGGGCGAGGAATCGGGCGGTGTGTTTCAACATGAAACGACCCAGTGCAATCGCCATACCGTGGGCCTGTCACGAGCCAGAGGGAGCAAGGATGGATCCAACACACACCCCGCGGTCGTAACAAGGAAGATGTTGTGTTTGCCCCTGTCATCCCGGAGCCCCGCGTGAGCGGCCGTTCGGCCGCGAAACGGAAAGGTTCGTTCCAGGCGACCCGTACCCGTAAGCGCGGATGGTCCCCCGTGTGGAAATGGGTCGGCGCCGGCGTGGTGGCGGCGGCCCTCTTCGCGGCCTGGCGGCTTCTGCCGGTCGCCGACTGGATACGCGCCTTCCAGGGTTGGATCGACGGCATGGGCGTCCTCGGAGGGGTGGTGTTCGGCGCCGCCTACGTGGTTGCGGCGCTGCTTTTTGTGCCCGGAGCCGCTCTCACTCTGGCGGCAGGTCTGACGTTCGGCATCGTCTGGGGCACCGTCATCGTCTCCGTCGCCTCGACCGCGGCGGCCGCGCTCGCATTTCTGATCTCCCGGTATGCAGCCCGGGAGCGCGCGCAGAAGCTCGCCCGCGGGAACGCGCGGTTCGCGGCCATCGACCGGGCGATCGGGGAGAACGGCTGGAAAGTCGTCGGGCTGCTGCGCCTCTCGCCGATCGTGCCCTTCAGCCTCTCCAACTACCTCTACGGTCTGACCGCCGTGCGTTTTCTGCCGTATCTCCTCGCGAGCTGGATCGGAATGCTTCCGGGGACGATTCTCTATGTCGCAATCGGCGCGGCCGGTCACGGCTCGAGTCAGGGAAAGAGTCCCGTCCAGTGGGTCTTCCTCGGCGCGGGCGTGCTCGCGACGGCGGCTGTCACCGTGTGGCTCGCGCGGATCGCCCGGAAGGAGCTCAAGAAGAAGAAAGTGGGGCCGACTCGATGACCTTCCAGAAGTCACTCAACAAGTCCTCGGCGCGGCATGGCGCGATCGCGATCGTTCTTCTCGCCGCGTTCCTCGCCGGCTGCGCGAACAAGAAGCAGGACGCCGACAAGGACAAGGACAAGGACAAGGACAAGGACAAAGGCAAAGATCAGAAGGCGCATGCCGTATCGATCAACGCCGAGATCAGCAGCGCGCCATGGGCGCGGCTTCTCGAGAAATACGTCGACGAGAAGGGAATGATCGACTATGGGCGCTGGAAAAACGATTCCACCGACCGGGACGCCCTCCGGCGATACGTCGAAGCGATCGGCCGCAAGCCAAACCCCGCGGCCGGAGGCGTCGAGAGGATCTCCGCGCTCGCAAACGCGTACAACGCGCTGACGGTCTCATGGATGCTCGAGAATTATCCGACCTCGAGCATCCGCGGGACGAAGCATGCGTTCACCGACAAGCGGTTCACCGTCGGCGGCGAGAAGGTCTCCCTCGACGACATAGAGAAAAACAGCCTGGCCTCGATCGGAGGATATCGCATCCACGCGCTCATCTCGTGCGCGTCCCGTTCTTGCCCCCCGCTCGCGCGCGAAGCCTTCGGCGCCGCGAAGATCGAGGACCAGATGAACCACCGCATGGCCGCGTGGCTGGCCCGGAGGATCTCAACACGTTCAAAGCCGACGAAAAGAAGGTCGAGATCTCCCGGGTCTTCGAGTGGAACGCCGGGGACTTCGACAAGGCCGGAGGAGTCCAGACGGCCCTCGCCCGCCACGCGCCGCAGAAGTATCGCGATTTTCTGAAAGGAAAGGACTACAAGATCTCCTACAAAACCTACGACTGGGGTTTGAACGATCAGGGCGGCGAGGGACGCCATTACTCCCGGATTCGTCAGGGCATAGACGCTTTGCGCGATCGGTTGCGCTGAGATGAAACCCGACGACCAGAACGGAAATCTACCGACCGCGGAACGCCCGTTCCGGGTCCTCGTTCTCTCGGGCTCCGGACGCCGCGAGTACAACTGCCCCGGCGTCGATTCCAAGTCGAGAGCCCTCATGCTTCGGATGGCGGACCGGCTTCCCCCGGAGTGGGAGGTCGACTACGAGGACCTCGGCAACGTCTACGGGCGCCCCAGGATCCAAGGCTGCAACGCGTGCGTGTCTACGTCCATGGCGCTCTGTGTCTGGCCCTGCAACTGCTACGAGAAGAACAACTCGAAGGAACCCGACCTGATGTGGGACCTCGACCTCTACGCCCGGCTCGACCTCGCCGATGCCTGGGCGGTGATTGGACCCGCCAACTGGTACGGGCCCACGAGCAACTTGAAGCTGATGTTCGACCGGCTCGTGTGCATGGACGGGGGCAACCCTCGCGAAGACCTGATCGAGCACAAGAACCCGGAGCTCGCCATAAAGCTCGATCACTCGCCGGAGTGGGAGAAGCTCTCGCAGCGGCACCTCGAGGGCCGCACCGCCGCATTCTTCTGTTACGGCGACGGCGGAGGCGACGAGCTCGACAGCGACGGCCGGCCCCGGAAGTTGCGGCACCCGGAGTGGTTCGATCCCTCGGGAGAGCCAGGCGACGACCGCGACCTCTACGCTCCCCTCGTATGGCAGTGCCGCTACAGCGGAATTGAAGTCCCCGATGCGCTCTGGGCGTACCAGCTCTTCGGTCATGGAAAGAAATACAGCGACAATCAGGCCGAGAACATGGACCGCGAAAACGTCTACGGCCCCTTCGATGCCTGGACCGACCGGTTCGTTCAGCACGTCGCGGCAAAGGGCAGGGTCGAACCGGGCGAGTACCGCGCATTCGGATATCAGCCGCCAGGGCACCGCGTCGCGGACTGGAAGCTCAAGTGGCGGGAGGTGCAGCTTTCCTCCGGCCACGCCCCCGCCGGTTCTTCTCCGGAGAGCCAGCAGCGACTCGGGCTCAATCGGGACGCGACCTGGAAGCCCGCCAGATCCGAAGGGGAGAAGCTCCGCGACTAGTTACCGTTCGCCGAGTGCTCGGAGGGATTGATCGGCCACGCTTGTCACAGGAGCCGCGGTTCGAGAGGATCGACGCGGTCCTGTCTCTTCCTCTGGCTGCCACTGCCCTTCGGCGTCTTCGATACTTCCCGGCCGGGCCATGTCCTCGCGCCGAGGCAGACCGTGGAGGGTCGAGAGCGCACTAGACTGTTTGCGATGGCTCAGGTCGTTTTCGTCAGAGGGGCCAACGTCGGCAAGCACCGGCGGTTCCAGCCGGCGGCGCTCGCGAGAGACCTGGCGGAGCTCGGGGTGATCAACGTCGGCTCCGTGGGAACATTTGTGGTTCTCCGGCCGATCCGGGCTTCCGCGCTGCGAGCGGAGATCTCCCGCCGGCTTCCCTTCGAGACGGAGATCGTGATCTGCTCGGCCCGGGAGATTCTCGACCTCGAGGAGAGCCGGCCCTTCCGGGATCCGCCCCCCGGCAAGGACGTGAGAGAGCTGGTCACGGTCCTGGCAAAGACGCCGAAGACGTTTCCAGAACTTCCTCTCCGGTCGCCCGACGGCGACGACTGGCAGGTGAACCTGTTCCGGATCGACGGCCGGTTCGCTTTGACGTTCTGGCGGCCTGACCCGAAACGACTCCTGTATCCGAATGCCGTCGTCGCGGAAAACGTCGTGGGGATCCCGGGCACGACGCGCAGCTGGAGCACGATGTCCAGGATCTGCGGAATCCTTCGCCGGTGAGGGCGGCCGTTCGCCCGCTGCTTCCCTCGGACTGGGACGCCGTCCGGAAGATTTACGTCGAGGGGATTGAGACGGGACAGGCCACCTTCGAGACCGAGGCACCCGACTGGCCCCGATGGGATTTCGGACATCGGAAGGATTGCCGCCTGGCGGCGTGGGAAGACGAACGGCTCCTCGGTTGGGCTGCGCTCTCCCCGGTGTCCTCCCGCGATGTGTACGCGGGCGTCGCGGAGGTGAGCGTCTACGTCAGCTCCGAGGCGCGCGGGCGCGGGCTCGGAGAAACGCTCCTCCGGGCGCTGATCCATTTCTCCGAGGAGGCGGGCATCTGGACCCTTCAGGCGAGTATTTTTCAGGAAAATGGCGCGTCTCTCGGTCTCCACCGGAAGCTCGGGTTTCGAGACGTGGGCGTGCGAGAAAGAATTGCCTGTCATCGAGGAGTCTGGCGCGACACCGTCATTCTCGAGCGGCGCAGCCGGCGCGCGGGTCTGCCGTGAAGGGCGTCGGCGGCTCCGCGGTCTCCAGCCGGGTCTTCCTGACCCTGGGAACCGTGGTCGTCGCTCTCGTGGCGTTTCGCTTCGTTTTACGGGTGATCTCGGGTCTCACGGTATGGCAGGCGGCTGCTTCGCGGGACGGTGCTCCGTCGGCATCGGCCTTCGTCCTCCAGCATGGGACCTCGCTCCTGGTCGGAGGCCTCGCTGCCGGCGCTCTCTTCATCGCCGTGGCCGCGGGCGTGCTGAGACGCCGGCCGTGGGCGCTTCCGGTGGCCGTCGCCATTTTCGCCGTCACGGCAGCGGTCGCCGTGGGGGTTGCCGTCTTCCAGATTTCGGCCCTGGCGCGCGGTTCCGCTGTCTTTGCCGGCGCGGCGGAAATCGGGTACGGCCCGCTCTTCACCTTCTGGCGGATCAGCGGATGTGTCGCTGCCCTTCTGCTTGCGCTCTTCTGCGCGGCCTCGCTCCGCCGACTCGCATCCGACGAAATGCGCCGGGAGTTCTCCGGACTGCCACGCCGTCCTGGAGCTCCCCGATGACTCCCTGCCAGACTCTCCGCAGACGGCCGGGTGTCGAATGACCTTCGAAACGGCAAGCTGTGACGGATCGGGGGCCCGCCCAGCTCCGGTTCGCCGAGCGCGAGTTCAAGGACTCTCCGGAAGTCCCCGACGAAGGCCGCGGGCGACTTCAGCCCGGCGACACCGACGTCACTCTCCCAGGTACGCTTCCTTGACTTTGGGATTCGCGGCGACTTCCGCGGACGTCCCCTCGAGGGCGACGGCCCCGGTCTCCAGGACGTAGGCGCGACTCGAGTGCTTCAACGCCGCGTTCGCGTTCTGCTCTACGAGAAGAACCGGGGTGCCCTGCCGGTGGATCTCTTCGATCGCTTCGAAGATCGTGTGGACGAGAAGGGGGGCGAGACCGAGCGACGGCTCGTCCAGCAGGAGCACCTGCGGTCGTGACATCAAGGCGCGGCCGATGGCGAGCATCTGCTGTTCCCCGCCGGAGAGGGTTCCCGCCGTTTGCTTGTCGCGCTCCGTGAGCCGCGGGAAGACCTGGAAGACCCGTTCCATGTCGGAGTCGATTTCCCGGTCGCGCCGCGCGTACGCTCCCATCTCGAGGTTTTCGTGAACCGAGAGATTGGCGAAAATCGCCCGGCCTTCCGGAACGAGAACGAGGCCCCCGCGCACGAGCCGGAACGTGGGCCGGCCCTTCGTCGTCTTCCCCCGGAAGAAGATCTCCCCGTCCCGGGCGGGAACGAGGTTCATGATCGCGCGCAGCGTCGTCGACTTCCCCGCGCCATTGGCGCCGATCAAAGTCACGATCTCCCCCTCGTGGAGGACGAGCGACACGCCCCGGAGGGCCTCGATCGCGCCGTAGAACACGCGCAGATCCCGGACCTCCAGCACGGGCTCGCGAACCATCGTGCCGGACGGAAGCGTCACGCGCCCCCCAGGTACGCTTCGATGACCCTTGGGTTCGACTGGATCTCGGCCGGCTTTCCCACGGCAATCGTCGACCCGTAGTCGAGCACGTGCACCGTCTCGCAGATCCCCATGACGACCTTCATGTTGTGCTCGACGAGCAGCACCGCCATCCCGAAGCGGTCGCGGATCCAGCGGATCAGGTCCATCAGCTGGCCGGATTCCTGGGGATTCATCCCGGCGGCGGGCTCGTCCAAGAGCAGCACCCGCGGCGACGTCGCCATCGCCCGGGCAATCTCGAGGCGCCTCTGGCTGCCGTACGGCAGATTACGTGCCTTTTCGGACGCGGACCCGTCCAGGTTGAAGATGCGCAGGAGCTCGAGGCTCTCCCGCTCGACCCGCGACTCCTCCGACGCGTGCGTTCCCGTGCGGAAGACGGCGGCGGCGAGATCGGCCGACTGGCGGCAGTGAAACGCCACCTTCACGTTTTCGAGCACGGTCATGTCGCCGAAGAGGCGGATGTTCTGAAACGTCCGGGCGATGCCCCGCCGGGTGATCAGACCCGACCGCTCCCCCGCGATGTCGCCGTCGTCGAAGCGCACGGAGCCGGAGGTCGGCGTGTACACGCCGGTGATCACGTTGAAGACGGTCGTCTTACCGGCGCCGTTCGGGCCGATCAGGCCGTACAGCTGGCCGGGTTCGATCTTCAGGTTCAGGTCGTTGACGGCGACCAGGCCGCCGAACCGCATCGTGACGTTCGAGAGATCCAGAAGCGGCATGTGACTAGGTGATGGCGGGCGGAACCGGCGCGTCGAGCCGCCGGCGCCTTCCGAAGAACTGCCGGAACTCGAGATGGCCGAGGATGCCCTGGGGCCGCACGATCATGATCACGATCAGAAGAAGGGAAAACAGGACCATGCGGTACTGGGAGAACTCCCGGAGCCCTTCCGTCAACGCGATGAACAGGATCGCCCCGAGGACGGACCCCGTGATCGAGCCGAGGCCGCCGATCACGATCATGATGATGATCTCGATCGACTTGATGAACGTGAACGAATTCGTGTGGAGATACATGAGGTAGTGCCCGAAGAGCCCTCCCCCGATGCCCGCCATGGCGGAGGAGAGGACAAACGAGATCACCTTGCTCCGGGTCGTGTCGACACCCATGGCCTCGGCCGCGATCTCATCCTCCCGGATCGCGATCAGCGTCCGTCCGAAGGAGGACTTGACCGTCCTCGAGACGACCACGACGGTGATCGCTGCGAAGAGGTAGATCCAGAAGAAGTTCGCGAGCTTCGGAATTCCAGAGTATCCGCGCGCGCCTCCCACCGCGTCGATGTTCAGGATGAAGACGCGGATGATCTCCCCGAAGCCGAGCGTCACGATCGCGAGGTAGTCGCCTCGCAGCCGCAGCGACGGAACTCCCACGAAGAATCCGGCGATCGCCGCGAGAAGGGCACCCACCGCGAGAGCGAAGAGCAGAAGCGCTCCATCGCGCGCGAACTCCGGCAGAAACGACGTCGCGGCGCGAAAGCGGTCCCCCCAGGCGACCGTGACGTACGCCGAGGCGTACGCGCCGATCGCCATGAAGCCGGCATGGCCGATCGAGAACTGTCCGGTAAACCCGTTGATGAGGTTCAGGCTGACGGCGAGAATGATGTTGATCCCCGCGAGGCAGATGACCTGCAGGATGTAAGGCGGCATGGCGACGCCGGACACGAGCGATCCGGTGAAGAGGGAGTTCAGAACCAGCAGCAGCGCCACCGTTCCGGCGGCGACGAGACCTGTCCTCAACCCGGACTTCATACCTTCTCTTTGGTCACGCGCCCGAGGATCCCCTGCGGACGGAGGATGAGGACCAGGATCAGGATTCCGAACGCGATCGCGTCCCGGTAGGTCGAGGAGAGATACCCGACGACCATCACCTCGGAGGTGCCGATCAGAAGGCCTCCCAGCACGGCGCCGGGGACGTTCCCGATCCCGCCCAGGACCGCGGCCACGAACGCCTTCAGCCCGTACAGGATCCCCATGAGCGGGTCGATCTTGGGGATCTGCATGCCAATCAGGACACCGGCGGCGGCGGCGAGCGCCGAGCCGACGGCAAACGTCGTGGCGATGATGCGGTCCGTCGAGATGCCCATCAATTTGGCCGCGTCCAGGTTGAACGACACCGCCCGCATTGCCTTGCCGGTCCGGGTCTTCTGGATGAAAAACCGGAGCAGGATCATCAGAAGGAAGGACACCGCGATGACGGTGATCTGCTCGCTCGTCAGGCGCACGCCGGCCACGATGAAGTCGGCCCGGGGGGCCAGGGACGGAAAGAATTTGGGATCCGCGCCGAACAGCAGTTGCGCGGCGTTCTCGATGAAGAGCGAGACGCCGATGGCGGTGATGAGCAGGGTCAACCGGGACGCCTTCCGCACGGGCCGGTAAGCGAGCCGCTCGATGATCAGCCCGAAGATCGCGCAGGCGGCCATCGCGCCCATCATTACGAGGATGGCGTTGGGCAGCGACGGCTCCTTGCCCTGGAGCTTCCGCGAGAGGTAGTAGCCCACGTACGCGCCGACCATGTAGACGTCGCCGTGCGCGAAGTTGATCAGGCGAAGCACCCCGTACACCATCGTGTAGCCGAGCGCGATCAAGGCGTAGATCGACCCGAGCGAGAGCCCGTTGACCAGCTGTTGAAGAAAAGTGGTCATGACAAACGCGCCGGCCCGCGGGAAGACCCGGACGGGGCCGCCCGGCACGGCCAGAGGCCGCGCGGGGCGAGCGCCGTCCCGATCAGAGCTTGACCTGTTCCGGGGAAATCGTTTCGACCAGGACGTACTTGCCGTTCTCGACTTTCAGGACGACGGCCGGCTTGACGGCGTTTCTGTCCGGCCCGATCGAGATCTTTCCGGTCACGCCCTGATACTCCTTCGTGGCGGCGATCGCGTCCCGCACCTTCGCCCCGTCTGTCGACCCGGCGCGCGTCATGGCATCGGCGAGGATCTTCGCCGCGTCGTAGGCCAGCGCGGCGAGCGCATCGGGGAGCTGGTTCTTGTACCGGCTCTTGTAGTCGCTCACGAACTTCTGAACGTTCGGGGCGGGATCGTCGGTCGAGTAGTGGTCGGAGAAGTAGCAGCCGTTCAAGGCCTCGCCTCCGATCTCCCAGAGCTTCGGGGAATCCCATCCGTCGCCGCCTAAGAGCGGCACGTTCAAGCCGAGCCCCTTCTCCTGGTGGGCGATGGTGCCGACTTCGGTGTAATAACCCGGGACGTAGATCGCCTCCGGGTTCGTCGCCTTGATCTGGGTCAGCTGGGCGTGAAAGTCCGAGTCGCCCTGCGAGAACGACTGTTCGGCGACGATCGTACCGCCGCGTTTCGTGAACTGCTCCCGAAAGACCTTCTGCAGTCCGACCGAATAGTCGTTACGGATGTCGACCAGGATCGCCACGCGCTTGGCTTTCAGAGTGTCGGCGGCGAATTTCGCCATGACGGCGCCCTGGAAATCGTCCATGAAGCAGACCCGGAAGATGTAATCGCCGATCTGAGTCACGCGGGGATTCGTCGAAGAGGGGGTGATCATGGGGATCTTGTTCGACTGGCAGATCGGCGCGGCCGCCAGAGAGTAGGAGGACGCGACGTGGCCGAGCATCGAGACGACGTGATTCTGGTTGATCAGCTTCGTGACGACGGTTCCGACCTCTTCGGGCTTGGACTGGTCGTCCTCGACGAGAAGGCGGATCTTTTTTCCGAGGACCCCCCCGGCCTTGTTGATCTCGTCGAAGGCCTGGGAGGAACCGTCGCGAGTCGAGATGCCGAAGGTCGCGATGCCTCCGGTCAGCGAGCCGTACTCCCCGACCAGGATCTCGCTCCCCGTGCTTCCCGCCTTTCCGCACGCGAGAACCGACACGACGAGTGCGCAGGCCGCTCCGCACAGCAGGAATCGGATCCTCATCGGAATCCTCAGGGGAATCCTCATCGGAAGCCTCCTTGCGTCGCTTTCGCCAAAGACGGCGTATTCTTTCGCAGAGGGCGGAACAAAGTCAAAAGATCAATTCTCTCAATTACTTCGGCTACAATGCCCGTGTTTTCGGAAAGTCCGATCCCCGGCCATGGAGGGCCGCCATTACCGAAGCGAACGCGCCGATTTCGAGCCTGACAATCGAGCCTTCCGACACCCCCGAGGTGCTCCCGCGCGTCCGACCGCGCAGCCAGCACTCGATCTCGCGCAAGCAGATCGACCCGGACGCCCTGAAGGTCCTCTACCGTCTTTCTTCCGCCGGATACAAGGCGTACCTGGTGGGCGGAAGCGTTCGCGACCTGCTGCTCGGGCGCACACCGAAGGATTTCGACATCGGGACCGACGCGCACCCGCAGGCGCTGCGCCGCCTCTTCCGGAACTGCCGCCTGATCGGGCGCAGATTTCGCCTCGCCCACATCCTGTTCGCCGACGGCAAGGTCATCGAGGTCGCCACCTTCCGCCGGAGGCCCGAGAGCGCCGATCCCGACGCCCCCGAGCTGCTGATGACCTCCGACAACACGTTCGGAACGGCCCGCGAGGATGCGCTCCGGCGCGACTTCACCATCAACGGCCTCTTCTACGACATTTCGGACTTCTCCGTCATCGACTACGTCGGCGGCTTAGACGATCTCGAAGCCGGCCTCCTCCGGACTATCGGCGACGCCCAGGTCCGCTTCCGCGAGGATCCGGTCCGTATGCTCCGGGGGGTCGAATTCGCGAGCCGGCTGGGGTTTGCGATCACCCCGGACGGCTATGAAGCCGTCCTCGAGTGCCGCAAGGAGATCGCCAAGTCGGCTCCACCCCGGGTCACCGAGGAGCTTCTCCAGTCGCTGCGCGGCGGACACGCGCTGCCGACGTTTCTCCTCCTGCGCGAAGTGGGGCTCTTGGACGTCCTCCTCCCGGAGCTTGCGGACGTGCTGCGGGAGATCGATCCGGACCACTCCCATGGGACCGGCCATCTTTTCTGGGCGCTGCTGGAGATTTTGGATGCGGAGCGGCGCCGCGGCCGGCCCTTCGACGATGCCGCCCTCTTCGGGCTCTTTTTCCTGCCGATCGCGCGGGCCCGCGTGCGCGAGGCCGTCCCCGGCGGCGATCCGGATCCGGCCGTCCTCGGCCGCATTCTCGAGGATCTGGTCCCTCCAATCGCGATCCGCATGTCTCTTCCGCACGCCATCTCGCACCGCGTCCAGCAGGCCCTCGCGACCATCGGCCGTTTCTCCTATCGGCCCGACAACCGGCTGGCAACGCGCAGGATCGCCTTCCGGGAAACTTTTTCGACCGCGCTCGACCTTTTCGAGCTCGGCGCCCTGGCCACCGGGCGGGGCGAAGAGCTCGCGCGGGAGTGGCGGGCTTTCGGGGACCGCGCCCGCAAGACCCGGGAGAGCTTCGAGACGGACACCCCCGCCGACCCGCGCGGGCCGGCGGCGACGCGCCGCCGCCGCGGCGGCCGGGGGCGGGGCCGGGGGCCCAGGGCGTAGGGGCATTCGGCTCGCTCTTCCGGCCCCCGACCAGGTCAGCCTTTCTCCGCCGTATGATCCGGCGGATGTCCTCGTCTGGTGATTCGGGTCTCCCCGGGTCGCGGAGACGCGACCCTCTGGCAAGTCGATGACCCATCGGGGCCCGGTGGCCGGTCGCTCCCCGGAGCCCTCTCCCCCGGCCCGGCCGCCCTGTGAACTTTTGTGCCCAGCCTGCGTCTTGTGGCTGTGAGGATGAATTGAGCAGCAACGACGACAAGAGCCTCGTAGACCGGTGCCGCAAAGGCGAGGACGAGGCATGGAGGGAGCTCGTGGACCGCTTCGGCCAGAGGATTTACTCGGTCGCTTACCACTTCACGTTGAAGCGCGAGGACGCCGAGGAGCTCTCGCAGGAAATCTTTTTGAAGATCTTCGAAAACCTGGAGCGTTACGACGGCGGGTTCCCGCTGATCGCCTGGATTGTCTCGCTCTCCCGCAACCTCTGCATCGACCGCTACCGCCGCAGGAAACGCGAAAAGTCCTTCCGCTTCATCTCCGACGATGCGGTGATGCCCCTCCTGCGGTCGCAGGACGACCCGGCCGCGGACGCGCTCAAGAAGGAGCGCACGAAGATGCTCTTTTCCGCTCTCGCCGAGATCCCTGAGGATTTGGCCGAGATCCTCGTGCTCCGGGACCTCGAGGGCCTCGCGTATGACGAGATCGGCCGGTCGCTGTCGCTCCCGGAGGGCACGGTCAAGTCGAGACTCTTCCGCGCTCGCGCAGAAGTCGCGCGCAAAGTCCGCGAGCGCCACGAGAATCGGGGAACGGGCGTTATGGCCTCGCTCGCGGTCGCTGCGGGAGCGTTCGTATGACGTGCCGGGAAATCGAGCGCCTGCTCGCCGCCGAGGCCCCGGAGGCCGACCGTCGCGCTCACCGGGCGGCGTGTCACGACTGCGAGATCATCGGTCGCGACCTCGCGACCGCCGAGAGTCTCGTTTCGGGCCTGCAGATCCCGGCGTGGTCGCCGCAATTGCGGGCCGCGCTCCTCCGTATCCCCGCGCTCACCGTCTCCTGTGAAGGAGCCGAGATCCTGATCGCCGCCTCTCTCGAGCCGGGCGAAGAGCCGGCGGCGGAAGACCGGGCTCGGCTCGACTTTCACATGTCACGGTGCGACGGGTGCCGCGAAGCGTATGCGACCCTCTCCGGGATGCGCGAGCTCAGCCCGCCGGTTCCCGCCCCCTGGGTGGCGGGACGCATCTCGGCCACGAGACCGGCGAAGCCGCGATCCCGGTGGCGCGAACTGCTCGATCCGCGCGCGGCGATCGGTTTCGCCTATGCCGCGGCGCTCGTCTTGATGCTCGCCGGCTTCAACCCGGCTGACCTCGCCCGAAGAGCGGGCGCGGGATTGAAGTACGAAACGAAGATGGTGGCCGTCGTCGCCGACGCGTCGCTGGCGGATCGCCTCGGCGCATTCCAGCAGCGCGCCGCGCGCGCCCTGGCCGTCTGGCGCGGCCGCGCCGGCGGGTATGGACGCGCGGTTCTCTCCAATGTCATCGCCCTCGTCATGAGACCCGAAGAAAAGCCCCGTCCCCCCCAGAGCCGTCCGCGCAACGGCGAAGAGCGGAACGTGCCCGTAAACGAAAACGAAACCTCGATTCCAACGTGGCGCGCCTGATCGCCCGCCAGGAGGAGAACGCCATGGACCAGAGCACGCCTTATTCGCCGCCGCCCCCGCCTCCGCCACCGGCCGCGCCGTTCCCCCCGCCGGTGGCTGGAGGTCCGCCCCCGGCGGTCTCTGCGGCCTATACCGCGGACCGGAAGTCTCCCCTGCTGGCCGGGTTGCTTTCCATGTTCCCCGGGTTGGGACACCTCTACCTGGGCCTTTACCAGCGCGGGTTCGCTTTCGGGCTCGCCTTCATCGTCTGCATCAACGGAGCGTCGCACAGCCGCGGGGAATTCTTCGGCCCGATGATCGCCTTCGTCTTCTTCTTCGCGATCATCGACGCGGTGCGCCAGGCCCACGCCATCAACCGGGGCTCTGTCGTCGCGTCAGGATTCGCCTCCGCGGCTTCCGCTCCTGCGCCGGTCCGCGTTTCGAGCGGCACGTCCAGCCTCACGTGGGGCGTGATCCTCATCGGGCTCGGGTCCCTCTGGCTGATCGACCGATACTTCGATATCGACTGGACCTTCTTCGAACGATGGGGCGCCCCCACGGCGTTCATCCTGCTCGGAGTCATCCTGATCGCCACGCACCTGCGGCGCCGCCGGAGGGAGAACGCAGACGGTCTCGGAATGCCGCCGACCTCGCGCTAGACGGCGGGGCTCGGCGCAGCGGCCCACCCCCGTTTGAAGGACGTCGTCCGTGGATCGAAGGAGCGCCCCCCGAAGAGTTTACGCAATGCGGACCCCCGGGGATGCGCCGGCGGCCGGCCCCGGAATGCACGCCGCCTCGAGCCCGGTCCACGAAGGGCGCTCCCGGAAGGGTTAGGATGACCCCGCCGGGACACCATGAAATTTCGAGTCGGGCTCCCGATCGTTTCTGCGCGAGTCGCGGTCGCGCTGACGCTCCTCTGGTTCGCGGCCGGGTGCTCGGACCGTGCGCCGACCGCACCCGCGGGCGCGCAGGAGAAGGAGCGAGGTTCGTCGACTGCCTCTGCCGTCGGGCCCCGCCGGCCGCCGACCCGCCTGATCGGGCCACGAGGCAACATGGCCCCCTTGCAGACGGGCGTGTGGGGAGGGGAAAGGGCAGAACTCGACGCGACCACCGCGGGCGCGACCCTCCGTTTCTTCTGTGCGCATGGCGCCGTCACTCAGCCGATCGTCCTCGATGATGCGGGCCGCTTCTCCCTTCCGGGCTGGTTCGTCCGCGAAGGCGGGCCGGTTCCGGCCGATGAGACCCGGTACGCCCGGCCCGCGGTCTACGGGGGGTGTGTGGACGGCCCGACGATGACGCTCGATGTGCTCGTGGACGGGACCCCGCCCTCGCCGGGGACCTTCACGCTGGTCCACGGGCAGAAGAGCCCTCTCGGGCCCTGTCCGATCCTGTAAACGGACCTCTCCTTCATAACGGTGACCGCGACGGGCTCTTCTCCGGCGCCGCTGAAAGGCGCGCCGGGGATGCCCGGCACGACGTTGCCTACCGCCTCTTGAAGTATTTCTCCATCTCTTCCTCCGACAGCGAGAGCACCACCGGACGGCCGTGCGGGCAGGTGAACCGGTCCGTGCATCGCAGCCAGTCGGAAAGGAGCCGCCGGATCTCCTCCGTCGCGAGGTGGTAGCGGATCGTCACTGCCGAGTGGCAGGCGATTCCCGCCGCCATCCGGTCGCGTCTCTCCGTTTCGTCCGCCGAGCCGCTTTCGGCAAGCCGCGCGAGCGCCTCGTGAAGGAGCTCCGGCGCGGTTCTGGCGCGGGCCTCCGCCGGGATCGCGCCGATGCCGTAGGAGCGGCCGGACATCGGCTCGATCTCGAACCCGGCGGAGGCGAGGTCGGCCAGCCGGCTGGCGAGAGTCTCCGCCTCTTCGGGCGCCGCTTCGAAGAGCGCGGGAACGAGAAGCTTTTGCGAGAGCACGCGCCCGGAAGCGATCCGCTCGCGGATCCGTTCGTAGAGAACTCTCTCGTGGGCCGCGTGCTGGTCGATGATCAGCAGGCCATCGCTTCCGGTCGCCAGGATGTAAGACTCGCGATGCTGCCCGATGGCGGTGAGTTCGGGGGGACGTCTGTCCGCCATCGAGGGAGGCGGCGCCGCGGCCGCCGGGGGGGGCACCGGCGCCGGTCCGATGAAGACTTCGGGAGCTTCCCGGCCGCCGTACGCCGCCGTCGGCTCCGAGACGAACGGCTCCGACACCGACGGCTCCGGGGAGACGGACTTCAGACGCCGCTCTTCTTTGCCCGCGAGGAGCGCGGACTGGACCGCGTGGTACACGAGCCGGTAGGCGGTCCCCGGATCCGCGAACCGCACCGTCGTCTTGGCGGGGGACACGTTGACGTCGATCGCGCCCGCTTCCGCCGTCAGATAGAGGAAGACGGCCGGAAAGCGGTCCGTGCGGATCGCATCCCGCGCGGCCTGTCCGATCGCGCGGGCGAGGGCGCGATCCTCGATCGGCCTTCCATTCGCGAAGAGGTATTGAAATCTCCGCGTCCCGAAGGTGACGGATCCGCGGGTGACAAAACCGGACGCGCGGAGCGGGCCGGAGCGCGCCTCGAAGGGCTCGAGTTCGCCGAGCGTCTCCCGTCCGAAGACCTGCAGAATGCGGGCGGCCCGGTCGACTGCCGCCGGCGCGTCCAGGAGCTCGCGGCCATTCGAGTGCAGTGAGAAGGCGACGGGCGCATTTGCCAGAGCGGCGCGCGTCACGGCCACGGCGGCGGCTCGTCCTTCCGCTTCGGGCGAGGCGAGGAACTTCCGCCGAGCCGGAGTTCTGGCAAACAGGTCTTCGACCAGGACGTCCGTTCCGCGGGGATGCGCCGCGACCTCCATCTCCGCGTCGGCCCCGTACCGCACCCGAAGCCGGACCGCCTCGGGGGAAGAACCGTCTGCGGTCGTGAGGGTCAAAGAGGCGACGGAGGCGATCGAGGGCAGGGCCTCGCCGCGGAATCCGTAGCTCGCGACGGAGACGAGGTCTTCGTCGGAGGAGATCTTCGAGGTCGCGTGGCGCTCGACGGCCAGGCGGGCGTCCTCGCGGGACATCCCGATCCCGTCGTCGCGCACGAGGATCCGCCGGACGCCGCCGCCGTCCACCTCGACCTGGATGAGGGAAGCCGCCGCGTCGAGGGCGTTCTCGACGAGCTCCTTCACGACCGAGGCGGGACGCTCCACGACCTCGCCGGCCGCGATGCGGTCGATCACGCCGCTCGACAGACGATGGATTCTCGGCACGGCGGGAAGTCTATCCGCGGGGCGGCGTCGCACCGCACGTGGAACGGGGCAGAGGCCGCCGGCTACTTCGCCCGGTACACGATCTTCCCGCCCACGACCGTCTTCTCGACTCTCGCATTCACAATCTGCTCGGCCGGTCCGCTCAGGATGTCTTTCGAGAGAACGACGAAATCCGCGAGCTTGCCCCGGGTGAGCGTCCCCTTCTCGCCCTCCTCGAACGCCGCCCACGCGGCGCCGCTCGTATAGGCGGTCAGGGCTTCCGATACTCCGATCCTCTGCTCGGGGAACCAGCCGCGGGGATTGCGGCCGTCGATCGTACGGCGGGTCACCGCGGCGTCGATTCCGGCGATCGGCGAAAGCGGCGCCACGTCCCAGTCGGACCCGAAAGCGAGGCGCGCGCCCGCGTCGAGCAGGGACCGGAAGGCGTACGTCGTGCGGCAGCGTTCCCCCCCGATGCGCTTTTCCGCCCAGCGCCCGTCGTCGATCGCATGGTACGGCTCCATGGAGGCGATCACGTTCAGGCGAGCGAAGCGCGGTATGTCCGCCGGGCGCAGATGCTGCGCGTGCTCGATGCGGAAGCGCCGGTCGCGGGGACCGTTTGCCCGGGCGACGCGTTCGTAGACGTCCAGGATCTCCCGGTTCGCGCGATCGCCGATCGCATGGATCACGACCTGGAGGCCCGCCCGGTCCGCGGCGCCCACGCGCTCCTCGAGACGCGAGAGAGGAATCGCTTCCGAGGCGAAGACACCGGAGTTCTTCGGATCGTCCGCATAGGGCGCGTCGAACAGCGCCGTCGAGGATCCGAGCGAGCCGTCGGCGTATCCCTTGACGCCGCCGAGTCGCAGCCATTCGTCGTTCTTCATAGCCGCGCGCCGCTCGACCGCCTTTTCCCACCGGGAGAGCGGTAGCCGGTAATGCACGCGAACGGTCAACTCCCCGTTGCGGCGGAGCGTCTCCCACGCGACGAGGTCGCCCGTCTCTCCCGGGAGGTCCTGAACGGAGGTCACGCCGACGGAGGCCGCGTGGCGCATCGCCGTTCGGAAGCTCTCCAGCAGCTCCGCCGCGGTGCGCGGAGGCCGGACCTCGCTCACGGCGTCCATCGCCGCATCTTTCAGAACTCCGGTCGGCTCGCCGCGGCCGTCCCGCACGATGACCCCGCCCGGTGGGTCGGGCGTGTCGCGCGTGATTTTAGCGAGCTTCAGCGCGAGGCTGTTGCAGACCGACATGTGTCCGTCCTGCCGCGACAGGCAGGTCGGGTGGTCTCCGGTCGCCGGGTCCAGCATTTCGCGGGTCGGGAGGCGCGGCGGCGTCCACTGCTCGTGGTCCCACGCGCCGTCCGTCAACCAGACGCCTGCGGGGCGCGTCTTCGCGAATTCGCCGAGCAGGCGCGTAAATTCCTCCGGGTCCTTCGTATGCCGGAGGTCGAGCGCGAGGAGATTGAAGCCGCCCATCGCCATGTGCGTGTGGGAGTCGATGAAGCCCGGGACGACGCGGCGGCCGCCGCCGTCCACGACCTCGGTGGAGGGCCCCCGCAGCTTCTCGATCTCCGCATCCGTTCCGACCGCGATGATGCGGCCCGCGCGCGCCGCGAGCGCCGAAGCTTCGGGCCGCGCGCGGTCCCCCGTCCAGATCTTCGCGTGAACCAGGATGAGGTCGGCGGGAGACGACGCAGCCAATGCCACGGCGGTGATCAGAACGCTCCAGATACCAGAGTTCATCCCCGGATTATCCGTCGCCTTCGCGGCGAGCTTAGCCACCCTCCTTGGTTATGGCGCAGCTCGGCCCCCTCGCCCGCACTCGGGCAGAGGGTTGGGGTGAGGCGACCCGCAGGTAGCCTTGCGCACGCGCCAACGTCCTGGTCAATCCCCGCGGGGAGAGCGCTGGATGAGGAGGCCCCGGCAGACGTTGCTATTTACGACTGTCGGGCTCCGGGAAAAGGGGTGTGGACCGGAACGAGTGACCATCGGTGAAAGGCGACGTTTACGCTGTCGCGGAAGCCGTTCCGCCGCTCAGGGCCGCGCGGGCCGCCGCCAGCCGCGCGACCGGGACGCGGAACGGGGAGCAGGAGACGTAGTCGAGACCCACCGTGTGGAAGAACTCGATCGACCTCGGGTCTCCTCCATGCTCTCCGCAGATGCCGATCTTGAGGCCCGGTTTCGCCTCGCGTCCCCGGCGCGTCGCAAGCGACACGAGCTCTCCGACGCCGTATTGATCGAGGCTCGAGAACGGGTCCTCGGGGAGGATTCCCTCGGCGATGTAGATCGGAAGAAACGACCCGGCGTCGTCGCGCGAGTAGCCGTAGGTCAGCTGAGTGAGGTCGTTCGTGCCGAACGAGAAGAAGTCGCAGTTCAACGCGATGCGGCCCGCCCGAAGGGCCGCGCGGGGGACCTCGATCATCGTCCCGACGCGATAGTTGACGCGGTTTCCGGCGATCCTCTTCGCCGTTTCGTCGACCAGCTTCTTCAGGCGGTCGAACTCCCCTCTCGCGCCGACGAGCGGAATCATGATTTCCGGATTCGGGTGAACGCCCTCGGCTAACGCCTGCGCGGCCGCCTCGAAAATCGCGCAGACCTGCGTCTCATAGATTTCCGGGTGGGTGATCCCGAGGCGGCACCCGCGATGGCCGAGCATCGGGTTCACCTCAGCCAGTGCATGAACCCGCTCGCGAACCGCGTCCGGGGAGACCCCGAGGTCCTCCGCCGTCTTGCGCACGGCGTCCTCCTCCTTTGGCAGGAATTCATGGAGAGGCGGGTCGAGCAGACGGATCGTGACCGGCCTTCCGGCCATCTCCCGGAATATGCCGAGGAAGTCTTCGCGCTGCATCGGAAGAATTTTGGCGAGGGCCTCCCGCCGTCCTTCGGAGGTGTCGGCGAGGATCATCTCGCGCACCGCGAGGATCCGCCTTTCCTCGAAAAACATGTGCTCCGTGCGGCAGAGTCCGATGCCCTCGGCCCCGAAGAGCCGAGCGACGCGTGCGTCCTCGGGCGTGTCCGCGTTGGCGCGGACTCCGAGCCGCCTCCGTGCATCGGCCCACGCGAGCAAGCGGGTGAACGCCATGGCCACGGGCGATTTCTCCATCGGAATCGACCCTTCGAGGACGACCTGCAGCACTTCGGAGGGCTGGGTCGAAATCTTGCCGAGAAGAACTTCTCCCGTCGATCCATCGACCGAGATCCAATCGCCCTCTCCCGCGGAGAGCCCTCGGGCGCGAATGTGGCCGTGACCGGAGTCAACGGTGAGCTCCCCCGCGCCGACGACGCAGGTCTTCCCCATTCCGCGCGCCACGACCGCCGCATGCGACGTCATTCCGCCGCGCGTCGTCAGGATTCCGACGGAGGCGTGCATGCCCGCGATGTCCTCGGGCGACGTCTCCTCGCGGACCAGGATGACCGGCGCTCCCTCTCCCGCCATCGCCACGGCGCGGTCGGCCGTGAAGGCGATCTGCCCGCAGGCGGCGCCGGGTCCCGCCGGAAGGCCCTTGCCGAAGTACCGGCCCGACTTCACCGCCGCTTCCTTTTCTTTTCCCGTGAAGACGGGCGCGAGAAGCTGAACGAGCTGCTCGGACTCGACGCGGGCGATCGCTTCGTCCTCCGAAATCAGTCCCTCGTCCACCATCTCGGTCGCGATCCGCACGGCGGCAAACCCCGTCCGCTTTCCGTTGCGGGTCTGCAGAAGGTAGAGGCGGCTGTCTTCGATGGTGAATTCGAGGTCCTGCATGTCCCGGTAACGCGTTTCGAGGACGTCCCGAAGCCGCAGCAACTCGGCGTACGCCTCGGGCATCGTCTCCTCGAGGGAGAGTCCGGACCCGTCCTGAGACAGAGGGCGGGGCGTCCGGATGCCCGCGACCACGTCCTCGCCCTGCGCGTTGGGGAGGAATTCGCCGTAAAACCGGCGCTCTCCCGTCGACGGGTCCCGCGTAAAGGCAACGCCGGTGGCGGACGTCTCGCCGCGGTTGCCGAACACCATCGACTGCACGTTGACCGCGGTGCCCCAGTCGTCGGGAATGTGATGGAGCTTGCGGTAGGTCTTCGCACGTTCGTTGTCCCAGGAGCGAAAGACCGCCGCGATGGCGCCCCAGAGTTGTTCCCGAGGGTCCTCCGGGAAGTCTTTTCCGGTCTTCTCCCGGATGAGCCTTTCGTGTCTCCCGACCACGTCCGCCAGGTCGTCGGCCGAGAGGTCCACGTCCGCGGCGGCGTTCACCTCGCGCTTCTTGTCGGCGAGCGTCTTGTCGAACTCGTGGCGCGGGACCCGCAGGACGACGTCTCCGTACATCTCCAGAAACCGGCGCCGGCAGTCGAGAGCGAATCTCTGGCCGGAGACCCCTGCGAGGCCCTTTAAGGCGCGGCTCGTGAGGCCGAGATTCAGGATCGTGTCCATCATCCCGGGCATCGAGGAACGCGCGCCGGAACGCACGGACACGAGAAGGGGATCTGCGGGATCGCCGAACCGCTTCCCCGTGACGTGCTCGAGGCGCGCCAGAGCCGATTCGACTTCCGGGTGCACACCTTCCAGGCTCGCCCCGTGCGAAAAGTCGACGCACACGCCCGTCTCGATCGTGAAACCGGGGGGCACCGGAATGCCGAGCGCCGTCATCTCGGCCAGCCCGGATCCCTTCCCGCCGAGGGTTTCCTTGCCGAGCCCGGCGCCCTCCGCCTCGCCTTCGCCGAAGAAAAAAACACGCTTCATCGGCTGCCCCTCACTTTTCCACGACGATCTCGGAAAAATCCGCCAGCTTCGAAAACTCTCTCTGGATGGAAGCGAGCAACGCCAGCCGATTTTGGCGCAGATCTTCTTCCGGCGTGTTCACGAGAACCTCCACGAAAAAGCGGTCGAGCGAAGGGGCGATCGACGCGATCATCCCCATCGCTTCTCTGTACCGGCGCGACCCCGCAAGCTCTTCGATCGACTGGCGCGCCTGCAAAAAGTCGGCCGCAAGCTGCCGCTCGGCGGGCTCGCGATACAGCTCTGCGCTCGGCGCGCCCGGGACCTCCTCCGCGCCGGCGATGTTACGGATGCGTTTGAAGGCCAGAACGAGCGATCGGAAGTCCATCTCGCGGCGGGCCTGGGCGAGCGCCTGCGCGCGGTCGGCGACGTCGGCAAAGTCCCAGACCTCCGTTTTGAGCACCGCCGAAATCTCGTCGTACGTGTGTCCCCGTCTCTCGAGGAGGCTCCGGAGGCGCTCGGCGAAAAACGCTTCGAGCTCGAGAAGCACGGTCTCGGGATCCGCCGGCACGGAGGTCGAATGAAGAGACAACGCCTTTCGGGCGACCGGTCGCCAGTCGATCCGCCAGCGCCTGGCGGCCGCGATCGATACGATCCCGAAGGCCGCTCGACGCAGCCCGTAAGGATCGCGCGAGCCCGTCGGGATCAGCCCGATCGTGAAGAGTCCGGCGAGCGTGTCGAAGCGGTCCGCCAGAGACAGGATCGCGCCGGCGGCTTCCCGGGGCGGGTCGTCCGTCGCGGATGCGGGACGGTACTGGTCGTAGATCGCCTTCCAGACCGAGTCCGGCTGCCCCTCGCGTCGCGCGTAGATTCCGCCGACGATCCCCTGAAGCTCCGTGAATTCCCTGACCATGAGGGTCGTGAGGTCGACTTTCGAGAGCCGGGCCGCGGTCAGGACGGCATCCACCAGATCGGGTCGAGCGACCACGTGGGCGATCGTCTCCGAGAGGTCCTGGAGGCGCCCCGTTTTCTGGCGATAGTCGCCCAGCCGGTCCTGGAACGTGAGCCGCGAAAGATCGTGCAGGCGCGACTCGAGCGGCTGCCGCACGTCCGACTCGTAAAAAAAACGCGCATCCGCCAGGCGGGCATTCAGCACCCACTCGTTTCCCTTCGCGATGAATCCGCGCCTGTCCTCTGCGTTGTCCATCACCGCGACGAAGTGCGGGAGCAGGCCGCCCGGGCCGCGGACCGGGAGGTATTTCTGATGGGTCCGCATTGCGGTCGTGGTGATCTCCTCGGGGATCTCCAGGAACTCCGGCGAGAACGAGCCCCGCACCGTCCCGGGAAACTCGACCAGATCGGCGAGGGTCGCGACGAGGTCCGCGTCGGGCTCGATGGTTCCGCCGACTCCGCCCGCCATTTCCCGCGCCGATTCCAGAATCGTGAGGCGCCGCGCCTCGCCGTCCGGCTCGACGCGGGCCGCGCGCAGCTGCTCGAAGTAGTCCTCGGCGCTCGAAACCGTGATCGGCCGGTCCGAGAGGATCCGATGTCCCCGGGTCGTGTTGCTCGAAGGCACGCCGAAGAGCTCCAGAGGGACGACGGTTCCCCCGTAAAGCGCAACGACTCCCCGGACCGGCCGGACGAAAACGCTCTCTCCCTGCGCCCACCGCATCGTCTTCGGAAAGGAGAGCGCGGAAACGACGCGCGGCACGATCTCCGCGAGAACGTCCGCGCAGGAGCGGCCGGGGATGGTCCGGCGCGCCGCGACCGTCGGACCTCGTGGCGACTCGACCACGACGAGCGCCGAGACATCCACCTTCTGCGCCTTCGCGAATCCCTCGGCCGCGCGCGTGGGCTTTCCGTCGGCGCCGAAGGCGGCGGATGCGGGAGGCCCGAAGACCTCGGACGCGCGGTCCTCCTGCCGGTCCGGAAGGCCGCGTAGCCAGAGGATGAGTCTCCGGGGCGTCGCAAACGAGCGCTCCTCCACGGCCGCGAGCCCCTCGGCGGACAGGGCCTCCGACGTGCGGCGCTGGAGGTCGAGCCGCGCGGCGCCCAGGACGGCCGCCGGGATCTCTTCCGTTCGGATTTCGAGGAGGAAGTCGTGGCGAGTTCCCGGCTGCTCCGGCCCGCGGAAGACGGCCGCGTCCCCGGGGAGTCCAGGTTCGGTCATGAAGCGCCGCCGGCGAATCGCCGCGCCTCATTTCCTCGCTTCGTCATCGCTTCCAGTGTTCTCGCCGGTCGAAAGATGGCGCGTTCTCACCGCGCCGCGGCCGGCTCGGGCTCCGCCGCCGGGGCAAGGCGGCCCTCGCGGCGCGCCACGCAGGCCCGGGCGCAGGCGCACGCGAGATCCCGGACGCGCCGGATCAGCCCGACCCTGTCCGTTGCGGAAACGGCCCCGCGCGCGTCTAGAAGATTGAACTCATGCGAGCAGGCGAGGGTGGCCTCATACGCCGGGAGGACCAGGCCGGCCGCGAGGCACCGACGCGCCTCCCCCTCGTAGCGGTCGAACAGCAGAGCGGCGAGATCCGCATCCGCGACCTCGAATCCGTACCTGGAGAGCTCGACTTCGTCCTCCCGCCGGACCTGTCCGTAGGTGGTGTCCGCGCTCCACGGCACGTCGAAAACAGAATTCACCTTGTTCAAAAACATCGCGATGCGTTCGAGCCCGTAAGTGATCTCCGCGGTGATGGGCGCGAGGTCGATCCCGCCCGCCTGTTGAAAATAGGTGAACTGCGTGATCTCCATCCCGTCCATCAGAACCTGCCAGCCGACTCCCCAGGCGCCGAGCGTCGGCGACTCCCAGTTGTCCTCCTCGAACCGGATGTCGTGGTCCGCGAGCGCCACACCGAGCCTTTCCAGGCTTCGCAGGTACATCTCCTGAACGTCTTCGGGCGAAGGCTTCAAAACGACCTGGAGCTGCATGTGCCTGCCGAGCCGGAACGGGTTCTCTCCATACCGGCCGTCGGCGGGCCGGCGCGACGGCTGCACGTAAGCGCATCGCCACGGGTCCGGGCCGAGCACTTTCAGGAAGGTTGCCGGATGCATCGTTCCCGCGCCCATCGGAAGGTCGTACGGCTGCTCGATCAGACAGCCCTCGCCCTCCCAGAACGCCGTCAGCTCGGCGATCAGCCTCTGTAACGTGAGCATTGAACCGAGTTTACCGCGAGAGAACCTACCGGTCCTCACGCAGCTCCGCCAGCACCCGCTGCGATTTGAGCTCGTGGCCGAGGAAGTGGCGCCGCGCCCGCCGCGCGACCGAAGAGACCTCGTTTAAGCCCGCCATCCGGTCCGAAGGATCGAGCGGCGAAGTCAGGATCCGGCGGAGAGTCTGCCGGCCGGCCGGACTCAGCCGCTGCGCCTCCCCCCGGCGGCACTCGGCGTGGACGAATCCGGGCCGGGTTTCGTCGAAGAGGAGCACCCCCTCGGCGGCTAGAGGCGCGCCGCAGACGGCGCACTCGGCCGGGCTCGGAAAGAGTCCCGAGAGCTTCAGGATCCAGACGTCGAAGTACGCCGCCACCGCATCGGCGGGAGCGCCCGCGTACAGGCCGTCGATGACGTGCCGGGAGAGCCTGTAAAACGGCTCCGCGGGATCGGAGTCGGAGACGAACGTCTGGAGAGACTCCGCGAACGCAAACAGAAGGAGCCCGCGGTCGAGGTCTTTCGACAGAGGGAAAGAGGATCGGATGACGTCTGCGGAATCGAGCGACACGAGCTCGCGCCCCTCCTTTTCGAAGTACAGGACGTGCGCCTCCGTCATCGGCTCGAGGGCGCCCGAAAACGCGCTCTTCGGCCCGCGAGAGCCGCGGGCAACGCCCCGCTTCTTCCCCGAGTCGCGGGTCAAAAAAATCACGATCCGGTCCCGCTCGCGGAGCGGGTACGTCCCCAGGATGAACGCGTCCGAAGACTGGTGCCGCACGCGTGCGATTATGATGGGGCGAAGGACCCGCTGAATCTCCGAATGAAATAAGGTTTCATATACATTTGGCCTTAAAAATTATCTATAAATTGCGCCGCGAGCCGCTTCCGACATCGGTAGTCACTCTCGGATGGGTGTCTCTCCTCACCGACTTCGCGTCCGACATGATCTATCCCCTGCTGCCCGATTTCCTGACCCGCACTCTGGGAGCGGGCCCGGCGGCGCTCGGGCTGATCGAAGGGGCTGCCGAAGCCACCGCGTCCGTGACCAAGATGGCGTCCGGGTGGTGGGCGGACCGGACCGGGCGGCGCAAGCCCCTCGTGGTCGCCGGTTACACGCTCGCGGGGCTCGTCCGTCCTCTCGTCGCCCTCGCCACGAGCTGGGTCCAGGTGCTGGCGATCCGCGTCGGGGACCGCGTCGGCAAGGGCATTCGGACGGCTCCTCGGGACGCGCTCCTCGCCGACCTGGTACCCGCCGAAAGTCGGGGCCGGGCTTTCGGACTTCAGCGCGCCATGGACAACGCCGGGGCGGTCGTGGGTCCGCTCGTCGCCGCGCTCCTTTTGAAAACGATCGCGCCGGACGAGCGGACCGTGTTTCTCCTCGCTCTCGTCCCGGGCGCCCTCGGCGTCATCCTGCTGATCTGGCGCGTGCGCGAGGCACCCGCCCGGACGGAGCCGGTCACCGACCTCCTGCCGTCTTCCCCTTCGCAGGCGCTTCCCCGCGGATTCAAAGTCGCGGCAGCCATCTTCATTCTGTTCGCGTTCGCAAACTCCACGGACGCCTTCCTCCTGCTGCGCGCCCGCGACTCCGGCGTGGAGCTGTGGCAGATCCCCCTTCTCTGGGCGTTCTTTCACGCCGTCAAGGCCGCCGGAGGGGTCCCCGGGGGGATCCTCGCGGACCGCATCGGCCGCGTGCCGTGCGTCGCGATCGGCTGGGCCGTGTATGCGATCGCGTACGCGGGCTTCGCGTGGGTCGCCGGCCCTCGGACTCTCTGGGCGCTCTTTGCCGTTTACGCGCTTTTCTTCGCCCTGACTGAAGGCGCCGAGAGGGCGCTCATCGCGGACCTCGTGGGAGAGAAGCTCCGGGGCCGCGCCTACGGGATCTTCCACGGCGGCATCGGCGCCGCGGCGCTCCCCTCCTCGATCCTCTTCGGGCTCTGGTGGAAAATCTTCGGGCCGCGGACCGCTTTTCTGATCGGCGCGGCACTCGCGGCGGCTTCTTGCCTCGCGCTGCTGGCGGCAAGGCGGGCGTTGGCCAGGCGGTAGGCGCTGGGCGCTGGGCGCGGGGCGCGGGGCGCGGGGCGCGGGGCGCGGGGCGGGTGACCGAGACGGATGCGAAATCTTCCCGAATTCAGCTTTTCGCCGTAACTTTTTCAGACCCATTCTTCGCCTCTGCCTCTCTCGCTGCCCCGCTCGACGGCCCGCTCCACTCCCGTGAGACCTGATACCCTCTTCGCATGGGTCCGGTCTGGCGGCTCGTGCGAGGCGAGAAAGACATGTGCCACCGTTGCGGCCAGGAGATCGTGGATTTCCCCGCGGTGGGGCGTGTCGTCGACTGGACTTTCCACCCGCAGGAAAAGTACTGCTGGGAATGTTACCGGTACGTGGCCCCCTTCGTGGACCAGATTTCCCCCCAGTCGGAGACGCCATTCCAGCCGGTGACGAAGCCCGCCATCCCGTGACCGGCCTGTCGTCCTTCAGCGGTTCCGAGCTCTCGCCGATCGCTCGCAAAGTCTTCGCGGGGGAGCGGCTCTCCTTCGAAGATGGCGTCTCGCTGTTCACGACCCGGGACTTCCTTGGGCTCGGCCGGCTGGCGAATTACGTGCGCGAAAAGCTTCACGGCAACGTCGCGTACTACAACGTCAACCGGTACTTGAACCCCACCAACCTCTGCTGGGTAGACTGCGCTCTCTGCGCGTGGGCGAAAAAAGTCAACGAGCCAGGCGGCTACGAGATGGGGATTTCCGAGGTCGTCGAGGAAGCCGGCAAGGGTTACTCGGAGGCCGTCACGGAGTTCCACATCGTGGGAGGCCTCCACCCGACGTGGCCCTTCGAGTACTACACGGGCCTCCTTCGCGCCTTGAAGGAGCGCTATCCCGCCGTGCATCTCAAGGCGTGGACGATGGTCGAGCTCGACTGGATCGCGCGAATCGGAAAGAAATCCATCCCCGACACGATCGCGGAGTTGAAGGCGGCCGGCATGGACTCCTGCCCCGGCGGCGGCGCGGAGATCTTCGAAAAGCGCGTGCGCGACGTCATCTGCGCGAACAAGATCACGGGCGAAGAATGGCTGTCGATCGCCCGCGAGTGCCACCTTCAGGGGGTCCGCACCAACGCCACCATGCTCTACGGAAGCGTCGAGACGGTCGAAGACCGGGTGGACCACCTCCTGCGGCTGCGAACGCTGCAGGACGAGACCGGGGGATTCACGGGATTGATCCCTCTGGCATTTCATCCCGAGAACACGCCCCTCGCCCATCTGCCCGAGACCTCGGGGCAGCTCGACCTTCGCGTGATCGCCGCGTCACGTCTTCTGCTCGACAACTTCCCGCACATCAAGGCGTACTGGATCCAGATCGGGACGAAGCTCGCCCAGATCGCTCTCTTTTTCGGCGCCGACGATCTCGTGGGGACCGTCGTCGACGAGACGATCACCCATGCCGCCGGCGCGACGACCGCCTCCGGGATGACGCGCGCCGATTTCGAGCGGGTGATCCGGGAGTCGGGCCGGGAGCCGTTCGAGCGGGACTCCACGTATCGGCGGGTCGTTCGCGATTCAAACCTGGCCGCGTCCGCCTCCCTCTCCGCGCTCGCCTGACCGCGAGACCTGTCCCCTCGCCAACGCTCTAGCCAGGACTGCGCGCCCCGCGGGCACGGTTCGTGTAAGTTGACGGATGTGAATGGAAAATTCGGACTGCGGCGCTGGAAGTTTTTTCAGATCCTCTTCGGGATCATTGCGTTCGCACTGTCCGGGTGCTTCACCCACCGGTACCGTGAGAATCCGCGGGTCGCCGTCGTCGCGGGCGATCCTCTCGTCCAGATGGCCCCGGAGGCGGACTTCCGGAGCGTCGATCGCGCCACGATGGTACCGCTCGCGCGTCACAGCCGCCGTCCCGACAAGGACGACCGCGTCATCGGCGTTGCGTTCGAAGGTGAGGCCCGCGCCTATCCGCTCGGTCTCCTCGACCGTTTCGAGGTGGTCAACGACGACATGGGAGGCACTTCGTACGTCGTGGTCCGCTGCGCTTTGACGGGGATCGCGGCCGCCTGGAATCGCAGGATGGGAGAAAGGACCCTCCTCTTCGAAAGTACGGGCGCCCTGTGGCGCGACACTCTCGTCTTCCGCGACCGGGAGACCGCCACGTACTGGTCGGCCGCGACCGGGATCGGTCTTTCGGGACCGCTGGCCGGCCAGCGCCTCTCGGGGGTCGCCGCCACCGTGACCCGCGGCGACCGGTGGGAGGAAGTGCACCCGAGCTCGCTGTACCTGGACCTCGGCGAAAAAACCACGGCGCCGATCCTGTTGAAGATCTACCGCATCTCCCCGATGCAGGGCGTCTCGGGAGAAAAGACGTCGGACCGGCGCCACAAACCCAAGGAGGAAATGCTGGCGGTCGAATCGGGCGACGAGGCCCTGGCGTTCACCTCCAGAGAGATCGAGAAGCGCCAGCGCGTCGACGCGGAATTCGGCGGAGAGCGCCTCACGATCGCATGGGAGGCGGACCTCGCCGCGCCGCGCGCCTTCCTGCTGGACGGCAGCGAACGGCCCTTGGTCCCTATGTTCTGGTTCGCCCTGGAGCGGCACTTCGCGATCGTACGGACCCTTCCGTCGCCTCCGCTCACTCCGGGACGCGCTCACGCGCCGGCGAGCGGCTCGCCCTGAGGGCTCGACCGCTCGCCTCGTCCCTGCGTTCGCTCCGGCTCCCGCCCCGAAAGGCTCCTCCCTCCCTCTGGTCGGGAGACTCCTCTCGGGGCGAGCTTAACCACCATCGTGGCTAAGGGCTCTGCCCCCTCTCCCCGCGCGCCGGGGGGAGAGGGTTGGGGTGAGGGAACCCGCAGGTACGGGCTGGATATTCACGAATGTTGTGATCCCGGGCGAAACCGCCATCGCGCCTGATCACGCCAGAGGGTCGCGGTGAGGGCGCGGTCAACGAGCGGTGGGAAGGGGAGGGGTCGTCTCCATCGCCGCGTCGGCTGCGGCGGTGACGGCGTCGAGAGCGGCGGCGATCCGGGAGGTTGCCTCCTCGTCGGAGAGCTCCGGCCCGATCGGAAACGGCTCGCCGTACGCCACGACGTTGCGTGAGAACGGAAGTGGCAGCAGGTAACGATCCCAGGATGCCAGGAACTTCGGGCGGGCGCTCGAGGACGAGACCGGGAGGATCCACGCGCCGGTAAGACGGGCAAGCGCCACGACACCGGGTTGCACCTGGCCCGCGGGGCCGCGCGGCCCGTCGACAGTCAACGCGGCATGCCGGCCGCCCCGCACCTCCCGCACCAGGAGCCGCAGGGCCGTGCCTCCCGCGCGAGAGGAGGAGCCCCGAGCCACGCGATACCCGTTTCGCTCCAGCCAGAGCGCGATGATCTCCCCGTCTTTCGAGCGCGACGCCATCGTGACGACCCCCTGGTGCCGATGGGCCTGGATCGAGAGAAACATCCGGCCGTGCCAGAGTGTGTAGAGGATGGGCACACCGCGCTCGTGCAGGGCGAGATAGCGGTCCCGCCGGAGGAACGCCACTGAAAGCGTGCCGCGGTAGATCGTGAGCGCCGCGCCGACCAGCCGCGACAGCGCGGAGGCGGAAGTCACGAGAAAAAAGGAGGGCTCATCTTCGCGCCGCTCTCAGCGCGCGCCCGGTCACCGGCGCGCCGTCAACGCGCCGGGGCGGAGGCGCCGCCGGAAAACAGCTCCGCGACCTTCGCGTACACGCGAGGGATCACATCGGGGATCGTCTTGACCCCTTTCGTGAAGACCGCCACGACGAAATCCGCTCCGTTTGGCAGCACCACCCGCGAAACGAGATGATGCACGTCGTAGGCGTCGCCGGATTTCGCCCACAGGCGAGTCCCCGCGGGAAGCCCATGGCCCGCGAGCCGCGCGTCCTCGAGTTCGCCGTCCTCGAGCGGCTTTTCGGAAGTGACGTCGCGGGAAAGCAGCGCAAGCATCTCGGACGTTCCCGCCGGCCCGACGATCTCGCCTCGCGCCATCTCGGCGAAGAGACGCGCCACGAGATCCGGCGTCATCCGATTGCGGTTGCGCCCCCCGTCCCGGAATGCCTGCTCGCGGCCATAAGCGTCCTCGCAGAACGTCTTCTGGTTCGCGTTCAAATCCCGATAGCCGCGCTTCTCGAAAAACCGGTTGACGGCGTTGCGTTTGTCCTTCCAGCTCTCCCACTCCGCCCCGGACAGTTCCGGCCCTGACGTGGTGCCCGTGATCGCATCGACGACGAACCCGGTCGCGTCGTTGGAAGAAACGCGGATCATGTCTCGCACCGCGCGGACGATTTCCGGCGTGTCGGAGAGGGCTCCCGATTCCTTTCGCGCCTCGTAATACGCGAGATAAAAGGCCTTGATGACCGACGCCGGGTAGTAGGAGACGTTTCCGCGGACCGAGCCGGAGAGCCCCGGGCCGGGGCCCCGAAGATCCAGGACGGAGATCGAGAGTCCGTCCGAAGTGAGGCCCTTGCCCGAGAACTCCGTGACGACATCCTTCGCAATGGCGGCGAGCCACACGGAGGCATCGGCCCGCCCTGCCGCCGGAGTCACAGTCGCAGGAGTCGCGGGAGTCGCGGCCAACGGCACGGCCAGCGGCGCGACGGCGGCGAGAAGGAGCGCCACGCGCCGGGAGTTCAGGGCCGGGACTCCCCGGCCCCGGGCAGGAAAGCGGGTGCGGGAGTCCCGGCCGCGGACGCCGAGGCCTCGCGGCGCAGACGCCGGCGGGCCAGCACGATCCTCGAGACGAACGTGCCGATGACGGCAAAGGGAGCGCAGACCATGAACAGGATGGAATAGTAGAAGCCGTTTGGAAGCGACGCCGTGCCGCCGGCGTAGTCCGTGTCCGCTTTTGCGTCGCGGCAGAGCGGACACGCGTCGGCCACCGCCGGAAAGAGCGAGACGAGCAGCACGATTGCCGCGAGCAGGAGCGCGATGCGGACGACGGGCTTCACGCCGAAAATCCTATCGGATCGCCCCCGGCGGGTAAAGCCGGTAGAGCATCCAGTACACGACGACCCCCGTGACGGAGACGTACAACCAGAGCGGAAAAGTCCAGCGGGCGATGCGCCGGTGGCGGTCGTCCCGGCGGCGCAGCCCGAGGTAAAGGGTCCGGAGGACTAAGGGAACGATAACGACGGCGAGAACCGTGTGTGTCAGCAGGATCGTGAAGTAAATCGTCCGGACCGCCCCCTGACCCGTGAAGCGGACCGATCCCACGCGCGCGTGGTAGGCCAGGTAAGACGCGAGAAAAACCGTCGAGGTCGCCGCGGCGGTCAGCATCCATCGCCGGTGGGTCTCGACGCGTCCGCCGCGAACCGCCACGAATCCGAGCAGCAGAAAGAGCGCGCTCGACGCGTTCAGGACTGCGTTCCACGCCGGCACGTCAATCAGATCGAACGTCAAGCGGGCACCCCGGGGCAGCGTTTGGCCGGCGAGAGGGCTCCTCTCAGCCGGCGTCCCGGGTCGATCGAATAAGTCTCAAAAGAGGTAGATGATCGTGAAGAGCACGATCCAGACGAGATCGACGAAGTGCCAGTAGAGGCCGACGGTCTCGATGCCCTGGTGATAAGCCTGCGTGTACTTTCCGAGCAGCGCTTTCCCGGTCACGAACGCCATGCAGATGACCCCGCACAGCACGTGAAAGCCGTGGAAGCCGGTCGTCGTGAAAAAGATGGACCCGAAGAGACTCACGTGGGGATTGAAGCCTTCGTGCAGGAGTTTCCAGTATTCCACCGCCTGAATGCACAGGAAGAAGGCGCCGAACAGCACGGTCAGGCAGAGGAACAGCTTCATCTTGCGGTAGTCGGCGCGCTGCACCGCCGCGAGGGCCTGGACCATGGTGACGGACGAGCAGATCAGCACGAAAGTGTTGAACGCCGTCAGGGGAATGTTCAGCACGGTCCCCGGGACCGGCCAGAGCGGCGTCGCGAAGCGCAGGACGATGTAGGCACCGATCAGCCCCGTGAAGAACATCACCTCGGAGCAGAGAAAAATCCACATCCCCATCTTGTCGTGGCGGATGCCGGTGGTCGTGTACTCCTCTTCGACGTGTCCCGTTCCGTGCCCGGAAACATGGCCGGGACCCGCGGAGGCGGTCAGCGCTGCGGCGTGTTGCATCAGACTCCCCTTGTTCTCGATCCCTTGAGGACTTATCAGGGCCGGGGCAGGAAATGTTCCGCCATCCCGACGGAGACGAGGATTGCGCCCAGGATCAGGGTGGAGGCGAAGATGATCCCGAGCGTTTTGCGCTCGAAGCGCAGGTGCATGAAGTAGAGCGCGACGAGAACGGCCTTGATGCCCGCGAGAATGACCAGCCCGCTGATCAGGAGCGCCTTCGGAGGCGTCAGGATCGTCGAATAGGCGACCTCGAAGACGGTGAAGCCGGCGAGCCACCAGAAAATCGTCATGTATTTGGGCCCCTTGTGGGCGTCGGCGGGCACCGGCTCACCTTCGATCTGTTCGAGCATCACGTTTCCTTCCTTCTCAGGGGCGCGGCGCCCGCGACAGGATGAAGAGGACCGACCCTGTAAACAAGGCTCCCGCGAACAGGATCAGAAAGAGGAGTGTCAGGTTCTTGCGAAGGGGCACGGACATCGCGCTCACCGGTCGAGGACCATCAGGCCGAGAAGAATCGGGAGGTACAGGATCGAAATGAGGAACAGCCAGCGCGCGGAAGACAGCGTGCGCGCCCAGGCGAACCTGGCCGAACCGGCGAGGAAGACGAGCCCGAGGACGACGGCTCCCCACAGGTAAAAGCGTCCCGCCGAGACCAGGGCTCCCGCGAAGAGGGTCACGGGAAGAAGGGCCGCCGAATACAGCACCATCTGCCGCCCCGTGGAGGAACCGTCACGGTCGGTGACGGTCAACATGGGGAATCCACCGCGGGCATAGTCCTCCCGGAACATCCAACCGATCGCCAGAAAGTGTGGGAGCTGCCAGAAAAAGAGGATCGCAAACAGGGCCCACGCTCCGGCGTCGAGGGTCCCCCGGCTCGCGGCCCATCCCATCATCGGCGGCAGTGCCCCCGGGATCGCGCCCACGACCGTGCACAGCGACGACAGGCGCTTCATCGGCGTGTAGACGAGCACGTAGCTGCCGAGTGCCGCGAGGCCGAGCCCGGCGGAAAGCGGCGCCGCCGAGAACAGCAACGCCAGGCCGCCGCCGCACAGAATGAGACCGAAGGCTCGCGCATCCGCCGCCGCGATGCGTCCGGCCGGGACGGGACGATTCCGCGTGCGGTCCATCAAGGCGTCCGTGTCGCGCTCCCGATACTGGTTGAGCGCCGACGCGCCGCCCGAGACGAACGCCGTTCCGATGACGAGGGCTAAGAAAACCGCCGGATCGAAGTGGCCGGGTCCGACGGCATATCCGACGGCCGCGGTGATCACGACGAGAAACGTGATGCGGGGCTTGGCGAGCTCCAGGTAGTCGTTCGCCCGTGCCGGCGCCGCCGCGAGCGTGGCGCCCGGAACTACTTCCACGCCATTGCTCCACGGGCCCCCGCGGGGAGCTCGGCTCCGGTCCGGGTTCCGGCGCGAGGCAGAGGAACCCTCCGGGACCCGAGGGTTAAACCGAGCGCCGTCGCGAGGAGGAGGGCGCCGGTCGCCACGTGGGCCGTGGCCACGGAGACCGCCTTCCCCGTGAGAATGGTCGCGGCGCCGAGCGCGATCTGCACGGCCACGAGCAGGACGAGACCTATGCCGGTTCCGATGAGGCCCGGACGGCCGGACCGCACGGCAGAGACCAGGCAGGCG
>JBBSGZ010000003.1:0-64026 GCA_038253555.1 Thermoanaerobaculia bacterium | reverse complement strand
CGGCTCCCGCAGCGGGAGGCTCCTCCTTCCCTTCGGTCAGGAGACTCCTCCCGCTGCGAGCTTGGCCACCTTCAAGGCTGGAGCGCAGCTCTGCCCCCTCGCCCCGCGCTCGGGGAGAGGGTTGGGGTGAGGGGCCCGCAGGCAGGCGCTGTCGACTCGCCACGAGGAACAGACCGTCTCGCGGTCCGGGGCGGGGGGAGGTCCAGTGCTGGGTTTTTGCCGACGGGGGTGCGGCTCGCTTAACATCGGTGACTCCATGGAGCTTGCGCGGCCTCGACGACTTCGGCCCGGGGCCCGCATCGGGATTGCGGCCGTGTCGGGTCCGGTCGATCCCGAGCGGCTCGGGGCCGGCGTCCGGGAGATCGAGGGGCTCGGCTACCGGACGGTTCTGGCGGCCAACGTGACCCGGAGGGACGGCTTTCTGGCGGGCACGGACGCCGAGCGGGCGGAAGGGTACCGCGGTCTTCTGACCGACGGCTCGATCGACGCGATCTTTTTCGCGCGCGGGGGGTACGGCGCCTCGCGCATTCTCGGCATGCTCGATCCCGCGGAGGTCCGGGCGCACCCGAAGATCCACCTGGGCGGCTCCGACGTGACGGCTCTCCTCGCCTTCGTCGCGAAACACGCGTCTCTCGTGACCTTCTACGGACCCATGGTCGCCGTCGAGATGGGGCGAGCCGCCGCGCTCGACTGGGAGGAGATCCTGACGGGCGCGACACCGGCCGATCACCGCATGCCGCCCGAAGACGTGATCGCCGGCGGCGTCGCCGAGGGCGTACTGGTCGGCGGATGCCTGTCTCTTGTCGCCTCTCTGGCGGGAACGCCCGAAGCGATTTCGGGCAGCAATCGGATTCTTTTCTGGGAGGACGTCGCGGAACCGGTCTACCGCCTCGACCGTCTGTTGACCCAGCTGGAGCGCTCGGGTACGCTGGAAGACCTGCGAGGAATGGTGATCGGATCCGTGTTGCCGGGACGCGAGGAGTCATCGGAGGCGGTCCGGGATTACCTCCGGGACCGATTCCACGCCTCGCCATTTCCGGTCGTTGCGGGCCTGCCCGCGGGGCACCTGGGAGCTCCCCGGACGCTCCCTTTTGGAGTGAGCGTGCGTCTTGCGGCAGACAGTGCGGGCGGCACCCTCCGATTTTCCGGCACGGGGCTCGCGTGAAAGCCGTCTTCAAGTCGTCGGGCGCTGGGGGCGGCCGTAACCCGTTCGAACGCTACGTCGCGGCGCACCCGATGGGGGACATCATCTTCTCGGAGGGCGAGATCGGGACGGAGATGTACATCATTCAGTCCGGAGTGGTGGAGCTCTTCAAGGCGAGCGCGGGCGATGTGCGGGTCCTCGGGACTCTCGAGAAGGGGGACTTCTTCGGCGAGATGAGCGTGCTCGAGGATCTTCCCCGGACCGCGTCCGCCCGCGCGAAGACCGACGTCGAGGTCGTCCGGATCAACGGCGCCATGTTCGACACGATGTTGAAGAGCAATACGGAAATCGCGATCCGCATGATGCGCAAGCTCTCGGGCCGGCTGCGCGAGGTTTCCCAGAAGCTCGAAGAGGCGCGCGGGGAGAAGGCGCCGACCCCGTCGGAGGCCCCGCCCGAGCCGCGAAAGGTTGCGCCTCGGCGCGACCTCTACCGGCTCGTCTCGGCGGAAGACGGTGCCGAGTACTTCCTGAACCGCGAAGGGGACACTCTCGTCGGACGGGCAGATCCCGTGACGGGGATGACTCCGGATGTCGACCTGACACCGCTCGACACGCAGCGATCCACCTCCCGACGCCATGCGAAGATCTACCAGATGGGCGGGGTCTTCTACATCATGGAAGAGATCGGCGTGATGAACGGCACGTTCGTCAACGACAAGCGGCTCGCCACGGGAGCTCCCGCCCCCGTGACGCACGGGGACATCCTGAAGTTCGGCCTCGTCCCTCTCACGTTCTACAGCGCGGAATCCTGAGGAGAGCCCGCTGACGGGCGGCCCGCCTCCCGGAGTCTCTGACCCGGGGACGCCTTCGAGAACTCTCACGCCGTCGGATCCCGTCGCGGCGCTTCCCGGCCTCGGCACCTCCCGCGCCGCGAAGCTCTCGCTCGCGGGCGTCGTGACGATCGGCGATTTCCTGCTGTCCCTTCCGTTCCGCTATGAGGACCGCGCGAGTTTCGAGACCGTCGCCGGCCTGATGCCGGGGCGCGCGGCGACCGTGCGGGTGCGGCTCTCGAGCGTGAAGTCCGTGCGAATGCGGCGGGGTACCCTCCGGATCGAGGCCGTTGCCGATGACGGCACGGGCGCCGTCCGGACGGTGTGGCACAACCGGTATCCCTCCTTCGCTCGGGGGGCGGAGGGCGCCCACGCCGTTCTCTACGGCACTCCGGCCATGTCAGCCGCCGGCGAGTTGCGGATCGAAAATCCCGAGACGGAGTTCTTCGCCGGAGAGGAGAACGACCCGCTGCACTCCGGGAGGATCGTCGGTGTTTACTCCCGCACCGGGGGTCTCTCACCCCGCGTCTGGCGAAGTTTCGCGCGCGCGGCCCTGGACCGGCTCGGGACCGCGTGGCCGGCGGCGAGCGCTTCCGCGGAAGATCTCGTCCGCGCTCTCGAGGCGGTGCACTTCCCGTGCTCCGCCGAAGACGCCGCGGCCGGGCGGAGCCTGCTCGCGGGGGAAGAGCTGCTCGCGCTCGCCGCCGGAATCGAGCAGAAGCGCGCGCGGCTCCGCGAGCGCGCCGGCCTCGTCCTCAAGGCGGACGATGCGCTGCGCGCAAGCGCGCGTTCCTCACTTCCCTTCAAACTGACCGGGGCCCAGAAACGGGCGGTCCGCGAAATCGCCGCCGACCTCGGGTCGGGACGAGCAATGGCGCGGCTCCTCCAGGGTGACGTCGGAAGCGGAAAGACCGTCGTGGCGGGGCTCGCCTTCCTGCTCGCGGCCGGGAGCGGCGTCCAGGGCGCGTTGATGGCGCCCACGGAGATCCTGGCCGAGCAGCACGCCGACAGCCTGGTGCGGTGGATGGAGAGGGCAGGCGCCCGTCTCGGGCTCCTCACGGGACGGGTGCGAGGCCGCGAACGGCGGGAGCTGCTCGCCGCGCTCGAGCGAGGCGACGTGGACGTCTTGATCGGCACACACGCGCTGGTCGAGGCCCCGGTGCGGTTCCGGCGGCTCGGGCTCGTGATCGTGGACGAGCAGCACCGGTTCGGCGTCGCGCATCGGGCGAGGCTCTTCCGCAAGGGAGACAGTCCCCACGTCCTGGTGATGACCGCGACCCCGATCCCCCGATCCCTGGCTTGGGCGATCTACGGAGAGCTCGACCTGTCGGTCCTCGACGAGAAGCCGCCCGGCCGAACCCCGGTCGCGACGCGGGTGCGCGAAGCTTCGGCGCGCGACCGGATCTACCAGTTCGCGGCGGAGCGGGTCCGAGCGGGCGAACGCGTGTACGTCGTGGTTCCGGCGATCGAAGAGGGGGAGCGCGAGATCGCGGCCACGGAACAGACGGCGGAGAGGATCGCGCGCGCCGCTCCCAGTACGGCGATCGGGATCCTCCACGGCCGGCTCCCCCCCGAGGAACGCTCCCGGGTCCTGGCGGATTTTTCGAGCGGCGTGATCGGGATCCTCGTGGCCACGACCGTGGTCGAGGTCGGCGTCGACGTTCCCGAAGCGACGTTCATGGTCATCGAGAATGCGGAGGCCTTCGGTCTCGCGCAACTGCACCAGCTCCGCGGACGTGTCGGCCGCAGCACCCGCCCGTCGTGGTGCGCCCTCGTCGTGGGCGAGCGCGCCTCCGAGGAAGCGCGCGCACGGCTCACGATTCTGGAAAAAACAGCCGACGGGTTCGAGATCGCCGAACGGGACCTCCTCGCGCGCGGGCCGGGAGACCTCCTCGGCGTCCGGCAATCGGGCCTTCCGGAGCTCAGGGTGGCCGACCCGCTCACGGACCTGCCGCGGCTGGGCCGCGCGCGTCAGGAGGCACGGCGGCGGTTCGAAGCCGGCGAGAGCATCGTCAGCGCCCTTTTCCCCGCCGGCCCGCGTCGCGGCGAACCCGCCTCGCGACCGGACCCCGCGGAGAAGCCGCCGGCCGCCGGGACTCAGTCTGCGGCATCACGGCGCGTGGTACAACCGCGGCGCACCCGAACGCCTGCAAGGAGGAGCTCTTGAAAGTTCTCGTCACCGGCGGGACGGGATTCGTGGGAACGCACCTCGTCAACGCCCTCGCCCGCCGCGGTCACTCCGTCGCGGTCCTCGCGCGTGACGCGGGAGCGACGCGGAACCGTTACAACCGGCCGGTCGAGACGGTCCGGGGAAACGTGCTGGACCCGGCGTCCCTGTCGCCGGCGCTCTCAGGCCGGGACGCCGTCATACACCTGGTCGGCATCATCCACGAATCGGGACAACAGACGTTCGACCGCATGCACCGGGAGGCGGTCGAGAACGTTACGGCCGCGATGCGCGGCGCGGGGGTGCGAAGGCTCCTGCACATGAGTGCGATGGGCGCCGACGACGACGCGCCCTCCGAGTACAGCCGCTCGAAGGCCGCAGGCGAGCGCGCGGTGCGCGCGTCCCAACTCGATGCGACGATCTTCCGGCCCTCGATCGTGTTCGGCCCCGGGGACGGGTTTGTGTCGCTCCTCGCGCCGATCGTGCGGTGGAATCCGCTGTTCATCCCCGTCATCGGAGACGGGCAGACCCGCTTCATGCCGGTGTCGGTGTACGACGTCGCGCGCGTTTTCAGCGAGGCCCTTGAGAAACCCGAGACCATCGGGCGCACGTTCGAGGTCGGCGGTCCTCAGACGCTCACGCTCGACGAGGTTTATCGGGAAATCGCGACCGCCGTGGGAAAACGCCGCAAGCGAATCGTTCATCTTCCGGTGTGGTGGGGGAGGTTTCTCGCGGCCCGATTCGAGGCCGCGGCGCGCCGCGGATGGCTCGATGCTCCGCCCCTGACGCGCGACCAGCTTCTCAGCCTGACTCGCGACAACGCGGCGGACATTTCTGAAACAGTCGCCACTTTCAGTGGGCCGTGGCGGGAATTGAAGCCCGGATTGCGCGAGTACGTATACGGATCGATGAAGCACGACCCGCGCTCCGGCTTCGGGGAAGAAGTCGCGCTCGAGCCCGTCAAGGTCATCCGCATCCGATAACGGAGCGCGTCGGCCCGCGCGATCCAGATCCGGCCGAGTGCGCCCCACGCGCGGCCGGATCTGCAAAAAAGAAGCGCCCCTGCCGAACGGCCGCGCGCGTAGCCGGCCGCCGCCGGAACGAAAGAAAACGGGCGGGGAAGACCCCGCCCGAAAATCGCCTGGTCAGAATCTGGACTACTTCGGCTCGTCCTTTTCCTTCGAGAGGCGGTAACCCGCCCTCGTCGCGTCGCCCTCTGTCATGTACTTTCCGCGCTTGGTGCGCCCGTACCATTTGTCGCCTTCGCGATGAAATATCTTCGTCTCGAGATTTACCCAGACCATTCCGGGAGAGGGAGGCGCCTGGTAGGAAGCCGCCGGCGCAGTGGACGCCGTCCGGCTTCCGGACGCCGCGGGAGCGCTCGCGGCTCCGGCGGCCGGACGGGGGGCAGACGCCGGACCGGTCCCGGCGGAGGCCGGAGCCGAAGCCGGGGAGCTTCCCCGCGCCGTGACTAGCGGGGAGATCTTCGAGATCGTCGCCGCGGACACGCCGGCGCGAGAGAGATCGGCGACCGAGGAATACGGCCGTCCGGCGATGATCTTTTTCGCCGTCGCGGGGCCGACTCCCGGGAGCGCCTCGAGGTCCTTCTGACTGGCGCCGTTCAGATCGACCGCGCCGCCTCCTTCAGCCACCGGGGCCGGGCCCGTGCCCTTTGCCGCGGACGACGGTGCTGCCGGAGCCGCGGTGGAAGCCGCGGGCCGCGAGCCGGAAACAGTCACGAGCGGGGAGATCTTCCGAATCGTGCTCTCGGAGACTCCGGCCTTCGACAGGTCCGCCACGGAGGTGTACGGCCTGCCCGCGATGATCTTCCTCGCCGTGGCAGCCCCGACCTCGGGCAGCGCTTCGAGTTCCTTCTGCGAAGCGCTGTTCAGGTCGACGGATCCGCCGGACGAGGGGGCGCCGCTGGCCCCGGCCCTTGCCGATTCGGGACGCGTGCGGCTTTCGCGAACCGGGGCGGGAGCGGACGCCGCCGACGTCGACGCGGCGCCGCTCACGGTGACCATTCCCGAGATCTTCCTGATGGTGGCGGCGGAGACACCCGCTTTTGAAAGGTCCGCGGCGCTCGAGTACGGCCGTCCGGCGATGATCTTCTTCGCGGTCGCGGCGCCCACGCCCGGGAGCGCTTCGAGTTCCTGGGAGGACGCGGAATTCAGGTCCACTTTGGCCGCGCCGCGGTTCTGAGCGGACACCGCTCCGGCGGCCAGCCAGGCGACGGCCAGGAATGCAGTGGCAATTCGTCTGAAACGGTTCATTACAGGCTCCTCTTTCTGTTCAGGTACGTCTCCAGGGACGCAATCCGAGAACTCTACCCCGGTCCGCCCCGAAGCGGAAAACGCATCGGCGCAGCCTCCCGGGGAGCGTCTGGCCGGGAACGGGCGGAGTGCGCCTTACCGGGCGTTTGACCCGCGGCGAATCCGGATCGATCCCGACGAGGTCCTCACGGTGACCCGCGGACCGCCGCCGTTCAAGGTGGCCGTCGCCTGCTGCGATCCGGAGCGGCGGGTCACAGTGACCTCAGGAAAGTCCGAGCGGATCGCCGTCTCGTCGAGATCGGCGTCCGAGGCCGTCAGCTCGATTTCCCCGCGGAAGTTGGCGGGAAGAGTCAGCGTGACGTCTCCGCCCGCATTCCGGATGGTGACGCCGCCCTTCGCCTCCCGACCGGTGAGGCCCACACGGACTTCTCCGCCACCCGTCTCGATGTGCACACCGCCGCCCACGGCCGGGAGGACGACGTCTCCGCCGCCCGTCTTGACGACCGCCGATCCCCCGATCCGATCGATGCGGACATTCCCGCCCGACGTGTCCGCCGAGACGGCTCCGTTGACGGCGCCCGCTCGGATGTCCCCGGCCAGAGTCTGCGCCTTCAAGTCCCCCGAAACAGGACCGATCTGGATGTCTCCTCCGTAGGTCTTGAGGTCCGCCGACGAACCCGCAGCACCGACGTGGATTTCGCCGGAGTGCGTGAGGATGTTGACCTTCCCCGACACCCTTCCGACGCGATATGTCCCCGCGCCCGCGGTCGCGAGAAAGTCTCCGGCGACGTCTCCGCGGACGACGGCCTCGTCTTCCGGGTGGTCGGCGTCGCGCATGGGATCGTGGCCCATCGCGCGCGGGGGGCGCGGCGGGCGGGGAGCGCGGGGAACCCGGACCTGGATGTCGCCTCCCCGGACCTCGACGCGCGGGATCGTCACGACGAACGAGCGCCGCTCGACGAGCGGTTTCGCCTCCGATTCCCGCGTGTTCGCCGCGAGAATCGCGATCCTGCCGGTCAGAGTCGATACGCGCACACGCGCGCCGCCCTGCCCGGTCGATCCCTTGTACTCGCCCCCCGGCATCAGAAACTTCATGCGTCCGATCTGCCGGTCGGCGTCGCGAAGGGACTCACGCACCTGCACGTCGATGTCCTTCATCGATTCCTCGAGCTCCCGTTCGAGCTCCGGCACGTCGACGACGGTGTCATCGCCCTTTCGTTCGACGACCACGTGGTGATGAGGCCGCGCGCGTTCGGCGCGCGCCCGACGTTCCGCGCGGTCGGTGTCGGCGACGACCGGCGGTTCGGGAACCGCTCCACCGAGCTTTGCCGGAGTGAACGGAAACGTCGAGACGATCGATCCGTTCATCGAGGAGGCCGCAAGATCAAACCGCGTCTCCTTCGGGAGGGTCAGCAGAATCCCCCCCGAAACGGTCCTCAAGTCGAGCACCGCGCCCTGCGGGGCGCTCGCCGCCACGACCTCGATTCTTCCATTGACCGTCTGCGCGCGCACTCCGCGCCGCGAGCCCCGGACCGTCACGTTGCCGTTCACCGTTTGCGCGTCGAGCTCGCCGTCGATGTCCTGAATCCGCACCTCGCCATTGACGGTATGGAGCACGGCCATGACTCCGGGCGGCAAAACGACCTCGTACTGCATCGTGATGCGGCAGTCGCGGCAGCGGGACGAAGTGCGCCAGGCGCCGGGGCGCGACGAGCGGGACGGCCACGAGCTCTCCTCGCCCATGTCGGGCCACCGGGATTCCAGCCGCAGATCGTCTCCGTCGCGGACCTCGACCGTACGCGTGCGCGCCAGGAATTCTTCGGCGCGCGCCTTCGAGGAAGCCGTGACGCTCGTCTGGCAGACGGCCGAGAACTCCCGGCCGGGAGTGGCGATGACGTCGCCGGAGACGTTCAACACGCGCAGCGTCGATCTGGCCGGGAGCGTGGCGCTGAATCGTTCGGTCCTGCGCGCCACGTTTCCGGCGTCGTCCGCGCGGAGGAGGGACGCCGCAAGCATCAGCAGAAGTCCGATCGCGAAAACGATCCAGAGACCAGGACCGTCGGACTCGGAAGTCCGCCGGGCGGAGAAGGCGCGCCGGGAATTGTCGTTCATCGCTTACCAGGACGCCGGAACGACGCGGGAGTTACGCATCTTCAGAATTCAATGCCTTTCAGAGCCGACGCCGCCCGGGCCCGGACGAACCCGTTTTCCGCAGGATCAAAGGCCTTCTCGCGAAGCGATTCGATGGTCTTGCGGTCCGGCGAATCTTTCGCCGCGGCCGCCAGGGCCTCGACCGCGACCAGCCGCACTCCCGGATGACGGTCGGTGCGCAGCGCGTCTAGAAAAGCGGCGCGGATCTCGGGAGTCATCCGAAAGCCAGCGAGCGCGTCGGCCGCCTTTTTTCGCACGCCCGGGTTCTGATCTTTCTTCAGCGTGTTCGTGAGCGCGAGCACGATGTCCGGCGAGGCGGGAGACTCCCTGACGCCGTAGTTGGCGGACACGAGGTCGATGGCGCGAGACCTCTCGCCGGCGGTCTGGGCGCCGCGGGAGACTAAAAACGCGATCAGTCGCGCCATCTGCGGGTCATCCGGGCGGCCAACGACCGTTTCGCGCGAAGTCACGTCGAAGCTGACTCCGATGCGGCCCTGCGCGTCGGCCGGCCGGTACGCCACGTTCGCGAGCCCGGACGCTTTTCCGAGACTCTGCGGCACGCCGGTCGAGGCCGTTTTCTCGGACGGGCGGCCCGCCGACGGGGACGGCAGCTGCCGCGCCGCCGCAAATCCGGCGACCGCGGCGACGAGAAGGGCGGCAGCCTGAAGCGCCGGACGCGTCCAGTGGCGGGTCCGCCCCGGAGAGAACGCGCGGATGCGCGATCGGAGCATCTCGTCCTCCAGAAGGGCCAGCGTCCGGCGGCCGAACTCGGGCGTCACGGGCAGGTCGGCGTCCTCGCCGAGGCGGGCCCACGCATTCTCGAGAGTTTCCAGTTCCGCCCGGCACGCGGCACACCCTTCGCAGTGGGCGGCCACCTCCTCGCGGATCGGACCGGGAGCGTCGGAAAGCTTGCCATCCAGGGCCAGCGCGGTCAGTTCGCGGCATTCCATGCGGCTTCTCCTTCGTGGAAACGGGCCTTCAGGGTTTCGACGGCCCGGAAGATGCGGGTTTTGACGGCTCCGACCGAGATGCCGAGCACGCCCGCAATCTCGGAATAGGGGAGCCCGTGGTAGCGGGCGAGAACGAGCGCTTCCCGCTGTTCGGCCGAAAGAGCGCTCAACGCTTCGCGCACGGCGGCGCGGCGCTCGCGGCTCAGCAGGCGGGCTTCGATGCCCTCGCCCTTCGACGTCGGTTCGGGCACCGCCTCGAGGGGCACCACGTTCGCCCGGCGGTCCCGTCGACGGCGGTCTCTGCACGCGTTCGCCGCGATCGCGAAGAGCCAGGAGGAGACCTCCGCCCGGCCGTCGTATTGGTGCGCCCGCGTGATCACTTTGACGAAAACCTCCTGAGTGACTTCCTCCGCCATGGCCCGATCGGACAGAAGCCGGTCCGCAAAGCGCAGCAGTGCGCCGGAATACTTCTCGAAGAGCTCGCCGGCGCCGTCTGGATCGCCCAGCCGGATACGTTCGATCAGGTGGCGATCGTCCGTTCCCGCGGTTTTTTCGATCAAGCCCGGTCCGGCACGGCACAAGGGGAGACGGCGGGAGGGAGAAAAGGTTTCGCCCCGCCGGGGGACGGGCAGGGTGAGAGATCCGGCGCTCTTGCCGGCCTCTCCATCCTCTCCGGATCGCCCTTCCCCGAGGCGCTTTTGGGGCGAGGATAGCCGGCGAAATGGCGCCCGGCTTTCACGGGACGGCCACGGCGGGGCGGGCAGTCGAGGAAGCGACGGAAGACATCCGTATCGGAATGTTCCACCGTATGATGTACGAAAAGTTTTCGGTCCCGGTCAATCGACGGCCGGCGGACCTGTTCAGGAGGCCTGATGAGCGCCCTTCCTCTTCCTTCTCCGAGAGAAACCCGTTCGGCCGCCCTGGACAGGGCCCGCAAAAGAATGGGGCCGCTGTTCCAGGCGAATCAGGTGCTGGGCCGCAGGAACTCCATCGGATGCGTGGCCCTCGAGATCACGCAGCGGTGCAATCTGGATTGCACTCTCTGCTACCTGTCCGAAAACTCCGAGCGGGTCAAAGACATCCCCCTCCAGGAGGTCCTCCGGCGGATCGACCGGATCTCCGAGCAGTACGGGGCCCCCACCGCCGTGCAGATCACCGGAGGCGATCCGACCCTGCGCAAGCGCGAAGAGCTCGTCGAAATCGTGCGCTATACAAGCGAAAAGGGGCTCCTGCCGACGCTGATGACCAACGGGATCAAGGCGACGCGGGACATGCTCGAAGAGCTCGCGGCGGCCGGTTTGAACGACGTCGCCTTCCACGTGGACGTCACCCAGGAGCGCAAGGGCTACCGGACCGAAGCGGACTTGAACCCTATCCGCGAGGAGTACATCGAACGCGCCCGGGGGATCCCGATCGCGGTGATCTTCAATACGACCGTGTGCCGCGAGAACTTCGACGAGATCCCCGACATGGTCCGGTTCTTCCGCCGGCACGCCGACGTCGTCGGCATGGCCTCCTTCCAGCTGCAGGCGGACACCGGCCGCGGCGTCCTGCGGGAACGAGATCGCGTGATCTCGCTTCAGACGGTGCGGGAACAGATCGTGAGCGGAGCGGAGATCCCGATCTCCTGGGACACGATCTTAATCGGGCATCCGGGCTGTCACCGCATCGGAATCACGCTCGAAGCCAACGGCAACCTGTATGACTTGAACGACGATCCCGAGTTCTTCAACCGGTTCCTGGCTGATTTCCAGCACGTGATGCTCGACCGCCGGGAACCTCGCCGCGCCGTCTCCGCTCTCCTCTCCGAGGTCCGCCGCCAGCCGGGCTTTGCCTGGCAGGCGCTGCGGTTTGCCGGACGCAAGCTGTGGAACATGCGGCGGGATCTCCTCGCCTCGAGCGGCCGGGTGCACAAGCTCTCCTTTTTCGTCCAGAACTTCATGGACGCGACGGCCCTCGAGGCCGACCGAATCCACGCCTGCTCCTTCATGGTGATGACCGCGAACGGCCCCGTCTCGATGTGCGCTCACAACGCGAAGCGGGACGAGTTCATCCTGAAGCCTCTCTCTGTCTCGACCGAAGCGGGGGAGGGCCTCTGGAATCCCCTGTCGGGAGCGACCCTGCCGGTTCTTCCGGGGCGTCCGCTCGGAGGAAAACAGCTCGCATGAGAAAAATCGCGCCCCTTTTCCCGCTCATTCTCGTTTTCGCCGCATCCTGCGCGGTCAACGTCGCGGCGCCGCGGGGCGCTTCCACCGGGCCCGCGGCGGCAGCGACGCCTGCCGAAGCGGATCGGACGTGGGCGCGAGTCCTTTCGAAGTACGTCGACGAGACGGGACGGATCGACTTCGCGGGTATCGCGAAAGACCGCGCGGATCTGGACGCGTACGTGGCCTGGATCGGGCGGGTGAGCCCCGCGACTACGCCCGCGTCCTTCCCGACGAAGGAATCGAAGCTGGCGTATTACCTGAACGCCTATAACGCGCTCGCGATGTACAACGTGATCGAGTCCGGGCAGCCGAAGGACTTGAACGCCGTCAAGGTCCGGTTCTTCTACCGAAACAAGCTGGCTGTCGGCGGCGAGAAGATGTCGCTGTACGACCTCGAGAACAAGGTCGTTCGTCCGATGGGAGACCCGCGGGTGCACTTCGCGTTGAACTGCATGGTGCGGGGCTGTCCTCGCCTTCCGCGGGAGCCGTTCCGGGCCGACCAGCTCGAAATGGAGCTCGAGGCGACGGCGCAGTACTTTTTGAATGAGGACCGCAACGTGCAGGTGGCGGCGGACACGCGGAACGTTCGTTTCTCGCAGATCCTCCAGTTCTACACGGAGGACTTTCTGAAGAAATCGCCGTCGCTCGTCGCCTACGCGAACAGGTACCGCGAAGCGAAGATCCCGGAGGGCGCGAAGGTCGAGTTCATTCCCTACGACTGGACCCTGAACCAGAGGTGACGGGACGCGCGGGCGGGAATCGGGAGTCGGGCCCGGGGAAACGAAGGACTGGAAACATTCTTCGCGCGCTCATCGCATTCATCCTCTTCGTCACGGCGGTCGGTAAGTTCCTGGATGTTCCGGGCTTCGCCCGGGTCCTCGCCACCTACCACGCCTTTCCCGACGGGCTGCTCCTTCCTCTGGCGGTCCTCGTCCCCGCCGCGGAGCTCGCGCTGGCCATCTGGCTGGTGGTCGGGCGGCGTCCGTTTGCGGCGGCCGTCGCGGCGCTCGGGATGCATCTCGGGTACGCCGCCTGGTCGGCTTCGGCGATCCTCCGGGGCCTTCGGCTCGCCAACTGCGGCTGCTTCGGCGTTTTCCTCCCGAGGCCCCTCGGCTGGTCGACCGTGATCGAAGACCTGATCCTTTCCGCCCTGTGCGGCGCCCTCGTGCTCGTGACGCCGAGGTCTCCCGCCTCGAGGCCGGCATGAAGAGCCGCGTCCTGTCCGACTTCGCTCTCGCGGCCGTCGTCCTCGCCCTTGGGGGAGCCGCTCCAGCGGACGTCGAGTTCGTCCCCTGGTTCACATCCCGAGGCGTCGAGGTCCGGATCGCCCGTTCGCCGGCCGGCCCGCCCTGGCTCCGAAGCAGCGGGGAGATTCCGGCCCCCGCGTCCAGGGTCGCCGCCGCCCTGTCTGACTTCCCGCACTATCGGGAGCTCTTCTCTCCCGCGGTGAAAAAAGCCGACATCCTCGAGGCAGACCGTGCCTCGGCGCGGATTCATTTCGTGTGGCCTTACCCGTTTCCCTACACGAACCGGGACGCCGTCGTACGGTATCGGATCGAGGAGTTCGGAGGCGGCGCGTACCTGCTGTCCTGGAAATCGGACGCGCGGCCCGGGGACAAACGCGAAGGCACGCCGATCGAGCGCGTCTCCGGGGAAACGCGCGTCGAACCCGCCGGCGCCGACTCCTGCCGGCTGACGTACACCTATCTGGGAGATCTCGGAGGAAAGTTTCCGGCCTGGGCGCAGGAGAAAGCCTGGCGGGAGGAACCGGTGCAGTACTTCCGCGCAGTGCGGAGAACGCTCGGCCTTGCCGACCTTCCGAAAGACGAAAGCAGGGCCGGGAAAAAGTCCTGAATCGCCGATCGCGGCGCGTCCATCGCCCGGTTTCCGACGGTCCGACATGATAGTTTCCCGACATTCGATCCATCCTGAGACGACTCCCGTCACCGCACCTCAGCCATCGCTGCTCGTTCCCATCAGACGTTCCGCGCCACGCGGTAAAAAGGAATTTTTCGTGAAAAACCTCCGCCGGATCCTCTTTCTCGCGCTGTCCTCGTGCCTCCTGGTCTCTCCGGCTTTTTCGATGGACCAGGTGCGGCAGAAGACGGGCGTGGACGCGGCCGTCGCTCAGTTCGGCGTGACGGGCCGCGGGGTCATCGTGGCTCTCCTCGATCGGGGAATCGACTGGAAAAACGCGGATTTCCGAAACGAGGACGGAACGACGCGCATCGCCTACATTTTCGACCTCACCGACGACAGCGGAGCCACCGCCCCCGGCAATACGTATGCTCTCGGAACCATCTACACGCGGGCGCAGATCAACCAGGCGCTCGCCAGCGGGACGACCCTCGCCACCCGTGACGCGGTCGGACACGGCACGACGACCTCCGGAATCGCGGCGGGGAACGGGCGAAACATCGCCGGCGGCAAGTACAGAGGGATCGCCCCCGAAGCCACGATCATTGCCGTCAAAGTCACCTCCGACGGAGTGCCCGCCCACGACGGCGAGGCCGCGGAGACCGCCTTTTATCAGCCCGCGCGCATTCCACTCGCCATCAATTTCGTTCGAGACAAGGCGCGTGAGCTCGGCCAGCCCGCCGTGATGCTTCTGAATCTGGGATCGCAGGGCGGTCCGACGGATGGGACGAGCGACCTGGCCCGGAAGGTCGACGCGACGGTCGGACCGGGGATCCCGGGACTGGTCTTCGTCAACGGACCGGGAGACGACGGAGGGGTCGACAATCGCGCAGGCGGGACGGTGCCGCAATCCGGCTCGGTCGCAATTCAGATCCAGAAGGGCGACGGCACGAACCCCCTCGCCTTCGAGGCGTGGTATCCCGACACCGACCGTTTGAACGTGACGATTCAGGGTCCGTCGGGGACGTTTGGACCCTACACGTCGCCCGCCGCCAACCTGGACCTGAACACCCAGCAGACCTCGGACTTTTTCTACGACCACCGGGGGTCCGGGGTGACTTCCTGGGGCGCGCAGACCGGAAAACGCCAGATCTTCATCCGGCTGACCGGTCCCGCCGCGACCTATACGGTGACGCTCACGGGCTCGACCGTCACGTCCGGGCGGTTTCACGCCATCCTGAATCCGGCGATGATCCGCGCGCCTTTCAACGCGAACCGATTCCTCACCAACGTGGAGGCGGGAAGCGTCTGGGATGTCGCCGCCGCGCGGAACAACATCTCTCCCAACGCCTACATCAACAAGACGACGTGGACGGACATCGACGGAGTTGCCAGAAGCCTGGTCGGAGAAGGAAATCCGGGCGAGATCTGGAAGGGGAGCAGCATCGGGCCGACGTTCGATGGGCGGCTCGGGGTCGACGTGAGCGCGCCCGGTTCCAACCTCGTCACGACCTATAACCCCAAATCGTACTACGCAACCTTCCGGGGCAACCTGATTCGCGATGGGAACGGTCTCTACGGCATCGCCAACGCCGTCAGCTCGGCGGCCCCCACGGTGACCGGGATCATCGCCCTGATGCTCCAGGCGAACCCCTCGCTCGATGCGGCGCAGGTCAAGCAGATTCTGCAGCAGACGGCGAAGTCGGATGCGTTCACGGGAACCGTCCCGAACACAACGTGGGGGTACGGAAAGGTCGACGCTCTCGGCGCAGTCTCTCGCGCGGCGACGCTGCCGTGCACGGCGAGCGCGACCGCCCTCTGTCTGACCGGGGGCCGGTTCCGGGTGCAGGCCTCCTGGAGTGTTCCGTCGCAGGGAACGAGCGGCGCCGCGACCGCCGTGCCGGTGACCGGTGACACCGGTTACTTCTGGTTCTTCTCGAGCAATAACATCGAGCTCGTCATCAAGGTCGTGGACGGCCGCGCCTTCAACAACAAGTTCTGGGTCTTTTACGGCGCTCTCTCGGACGTCCAGTACACGATCACGGTGACGGACACCCAGACGGGAACGATCAAGTCCTACGTCAATCCGAGCGGCAACCTGGCGAGCGTCGCCGACACCGCCGCGTTCGCGGGCGCCACCGCGACTCCAGCCACGGCAGCTTTCGTCGCGGCGCCGGACCAGCCGGCGGAGGACAGCCTTTCCGCGACCGATCCTTCCGGGGAAAAGGAGTCTTCGACGTCGCGGCGCGCCGAGTCGGCGGAAGCCCTTGCGGCCTGCGCCGGGAATGCCCAGACTCTGTGTCTCAACGCGAGCCGCTTCACCGTCCAGGTCCGCTGGCAGGTGCCTTCGCAGGGGACGAGCGGGCAGGGGACGGCGGTCGCGCTCACCGGCGACACCGGCTACTTCTGGTTTTTCTCCTCGAACAACGTGGAGCTCGTCATCAAGGTCGTCGACGGGCGGGCGTTTAACAACAAGTTCTGGGTCTTCTACGGCGCCCTTTCCGACGTCCAGTACACGATCACCGTGACGGACACTCAGACCGGGCAGGTGAAGACGTATTCGAACCCTTCGGGACAGCTCGCGAGCGTGGCGGACACGGCGGCGTTCTGATCCGGGGTCCCGCGCAGCGGCCGGAAGGGGGACCGGGGGGGCACCGACCCCCCGGTCTGCGACGTCACGGCCCGCAGGCGGTCGAACGACCGTTTCTTGCGCTCCCGGCTTATAGTCTTCCGCTTGGATTCCATTTCGTTCAAGGTCGTCGACTTCGCGATCCAGCTCGCCGTCATTCTCTTCGCCATCTCCTTCCACGAGTCCGCGCACGCCTGGTCGGCACTGCGGTTCGGGGACACGACGGCGAAGGACCTCGGCCGTATCAGTCTGAATCCCATTCGCCACATCGACCCGATCGGAAGCATCGTTCTTCCCATCCTTCTGTATTTCACGTCCGGCCTGATCTTCGGGTACGCGAAGCCGACTCCGGTCCGTCTCGACCGCACGAAGAATCCGAGGCTCGCTGACCTGTGCGTCTCGGCGGCCGGACCGCTGTCCAATCTGCTCCTGGCCTGCGTCGGGCTCGCCGCCCTCGTCGGGTTCAAGTCCATGTTTCCCCAGTCGCTGCCGGACCTCTTCGACGCGCTCCGCGGCCATCGGTTCGCGGCGGGCGCTGTGGCCCCCCTGACCTACCTTCTCTTCCAGTTCGTGATCGTGAACATCAGCCTCGGCGTGTTCAACCTGATCCCCATTCCGCCCCTCGACGGGAGCTGGGTGCTGGCGGCGATCCTGGGACCTTCGACGCGCCGCTTCTTCGAGGCGCTCGGCCGGTTCGGGTTTCTCATTTTGATCCTTCTCTCTTCGTCCGGAATTCTCGGGCGGATCATGAGCCCGGTCCTCCGGGTGTTTTTCCGCGTCATCGGCCAGGCCCTCCAGTGAACGAAGAGACCTCCCGCGAGGCGCTGCCGCCCGTCGCCATCCCCGCGTTTTCCGGCCCCCTCGATCTCCTTCTCCACCTGATCCGCGTCAACGAAGTCTCCATCACGGACATACCGATCGCGCAGATCACCGAGCAGTACACGGCGTACTTGGACGCGATGCGCGAGCTCGACCTCGACATCGCCTCCGACTACATCGCGCTCGCCGCGGAGCTCATCTACGTCAAGTCGCGCATGCTCCTGCCGCGCGCCCCCGGCGAGCCCGAGGAAGATCCGAGGCAGGATCTCGCGCGGAGGCTCCTCGAGTACGAGCGCTACAAACAGGCGGCCGAGTCGTTTCACGAGATCGATGCCCTCCGCGCGGGACTCTGGTCGCGGCCTCGAACCGAGATCCCGAAATCGCCGGACGGGGAGACGCTGGAGGTCTCCCTCTTCGACCTGATCGACACGTTCCGCCAGGTCACGGACCGCTACCGGCTCGCCCACCCGCCGGCGCTGGAGATCCACCATCTCCGGTTCTCGGTCGGCGACAAGATGACGGAGCTCGTCGACCGCCTCGAGAGCTTCGGCGTCATGCCTCTCCTCGAGTTCCTGGGAACGATGCGTTTCCGCGCCGAAGCGGTGACCTCGTTTCTGGCGTGTCTCGAGCTGATCCGGCTGGGGGTGGTGCGGGTCTTTCAGGCGGCGCCGTTTGCGGAGATCCACGCGTCCCGCACGGAGGTCGCTTTTGTGGCCGACCAGGTGCGGGATACTTACCGGTGAGAAAACGATGACCTCCACCGCGTCCGAAGAGACGCCCGCGCAGACGCCGGACGCGGCCCCCGAAACCGGCGACGCGCCCGCCGGCCAGGGGACGGCGCCGGGAGAACCTCCGGCGGTCGAAAAGCCGAGGGAGACCCGGGCCGAGAAGATCCGCGACGCCGCGGAAGCGGTCCTTTTCTCCTCGCCGCGCCCGGTCTCCGAGCGGGACCTGGCCGGCGTTCTGGAAGCGACGCCCGAGGCGGTCCGCGAAGCCCTCGCCTCGCTCGCGGCCGAAACCGACGCTCCTCACCGCGGCGTGCGCCTCGAGCACGTCGGCGGCGGGTGGCGTTTCGTGACGCGGCCCGAGTTCGACTCTCTCCTGCGCCGCTTCCACGAGGTCAGCGAGCGCAGCCGACTCTCGCTCGCCGCGCTCGAGACCCTCGCGATCATCGCGTACCGCCAGCCGATCACCCTCCCGGAGGTCCAGGACATCCGCGGCGTCAACTCCGCGTCGGTCTTAAAGACGCTGTTCGAGAAGAAGCTCATCACGACGGCGGGAAAGAAAGCCGTGGTCGGGACGCCGTTCCTCTACAAGACGACACCCGACTTCCTCGTGCGATTCGGGTTGAACGAGCTCGAAGAGCTGCCTCGCCCCGAGGAGATCGAAGAGGACCTCGCCGCCACGGTTTCAGACGGCTCCCTCCCGATCGCCGCGGCCGGCGCGGCCGGCCTCGTTTCGGGCCTCGGCTCGACGGAGGATCACGACCACGAGGGGGACGAGGAAGAGGACGACGCCGACGCATCTCCCGGCGCCAGGGCTATCGTCGGCTCCCACCCCGCCGCCGAAGATGAGGTGGACGACGAGGCAGACGACGAGGCAGACGACGAAGACGACGACGACGACGAGGACGAGGACGACGATGAAGACGACTGAGGTCGAACGAGCGCTCGCCGATCGATCGGGAGCGGGGCCCGCCCCCTCACTCGAACCCTCTCCCCGAGCGCGGGGAGAGGGTCCCCTTGTGGCTCGAACACCTCAATGGCGAATAAGCGTCCCGCAGTGAGCGGAGGCGACGGAGTCGAGCGCCTTCAGAAAGTGCTCTCCCGCGCAGGGCTCGCCTCGCGCCGCGAAGCGGAGGAGTGGATCCGCGAGGGGCGCGTCTCCGTCAACGGGCAGGTCGCTTCCCTGGGCGACCGCGCGGACCCGGAGAAGGACGCCGTGAAGGTCGATGGCAAGCGCATCCGTCCTCCCGCTGCGGAGAGGACATATCTGCTCTTGAACAAGCCGAAGGGATACGTGACCACGATGTCGGACCCCGAGCGGCGGGACACCGTCATGGATCTCGTTCCCGGGACTCTGCGCGCTGGAGTCCGTCCCGTCGGACGCCTCGACGTCGGAACCGAGGGCCTGCTCCTCCTGACCGACGACGGGGACCTCGCCCGCGACGTGACGCACCCCTCGATCGGATGCGCCAAGGAATACAGCGTCAAGGTTTCGGGGGTGCCTTCGGAAAAGGACCTCGAGCGGCTGCGGCGCGGGATCGTGCTCGACGGAATCCGGACCCGCTCCTGCGAGATCGCGCCGATCCGCACGACGGCGGGTCGCGGGGAGGGCAACGCCTGGTTTCGAGTCACGCTGCGGGAAGGGCGAAGCCGCCAGATCCGCCGCATGTTCGAGGTGATCGGACATCAGGTCTCCAAGCTGAAGCGGGTCGCGATAGGGCCGATCCGCGATGAAGGGCTCCCGCCCGGACGGCTCCGGCGGCTCACCGCGGCAGAAGTCGCGGCGCTCAAGGCCTCTCTCGCCGCCGGCCCCAAGGGTGGCGAGGAACCGCCGGCAAGGCGACCGCGCCCGGCCGGGGGACGCGAGAGGCCTCGCCGCGCGGATGAGCGGCGGGGCGCGCCGGAGGACGGGCGCGGTCCGGCCAGCCCGCCGGAGCGCCAGCGAGGCCCGGCGCGCCCCCGGTGACGCCGCCGTTGATCGTCGCGATCGACGGCCCGTCCGGGGCGGGAAAATCGACAGCGGCCCGCGCACTCGCGACTCGCCTCGGCGTTCCTTACATCGACACGGGCGCCATGTACCGCGCCGTCGGCCTGGCTGCCCGCGACGGAGGCCTCCAGGTGCCGATCACCGAGCCCGCTGCCGCCGCCCGGATCGCCGAGTCCGTTCGCGTGGAGCTGGCGGCCAATCCCGCAGGCGATCGCGTGCTCTTGGACGGGCGTGACGTGACGGAGCTCATTCGGGAGCCCGAGATCTCGCTCTACGCCTCCGCCGTATCGGCCATCCCGGCCGTCCGGCGGCGGCTCGTCTCCGAGCAGCAAAGGCTGGGACGGGAGCGGGGGGGGGTGCTGGAAGGGCGGGACATCGGCACCCGCGTCTTTCCCGAAACCCCGTTCAAGTTCTTCCTGACGGCGCCTCCGGAGATCCGGGCCGCCCGGCGGACGGCCGAGCTCGCCCTCCGCGGGACGCCCCAGCCCTATGAGGCCGTTTTCCGCGACATGGAGAAGCGGGATTCCGACGACAGCGGCCGGGAGGATTCCCCTCTGACTCTGGACGGCCGGTACGTCGTCCTGGATACGGGGAGCCTCACTCCAGAGGCCGTTGTGGCCGAAATGGAGCGCCGGGTGCTCCGGCCGGGTGGTTGACTCATCCGACGCCCCCAACGTAGACTATATTTTTGCAAATCAAATACTTATGAGAGGGGACTCTCCTTCGCATGAAGGCTGAAAACGATAAAGGGGGACGGGAAACCGAGTCGATGCAAACGGATCAAGAAATGACGCCCCAGGAATACGAGCACCTCCTGGCTCAGTACGAAAACTCGTTCAAAAATCTCCAGGAAGGTCAGATCATCCGGGGCCGGGTTCTCACGGTAACCCCCTCTGAAGTGATCGTCGACATCGGTTACAAGTCAGAAGGCATGATTCCGGTTTCGGAGTTCACCGACTTCTCCGGCAACGTCATGGTGAAGCCCGGCGACGCCGTGGACGTCCTTCTGGAACGCACGGAAGACCAGAACGGCTACGTCGTCCTCTCCAAGGACAAGGCCGAAAAGATGAAGGTGTGGGACGAGGTCGAGAAGTCCTACCGCTCGGGTTCCACCGTCCGGGGCCGGGTCATCGACCGGATCAAGGGCGGCCTCGCGGTCGACATCGGCGTGAAGGCCTTTCTGCCGGGTTCCTTGGTCGACGTCAAGCCCGTCAAGAACCTCGAGTCTCTGCGCGGGAAGGACCTCGATTTCAAGGTCATTTCCGTCGACAAAAAGCGCGGGAACATCGTGCTTTCGCGCAAGGCCGTGGTCGAGGTCGAGCAGGAAGCCAAGAAGAAGGAGACGCTCCAGCTCCTCGAAGAGGGCCGGGTGCTCCGCGGCACCGTCAAGAACCTGACAGATTACGGCGCATTCGTCGACCTGGGCGGTTTAGACGGCCTTCTTCACGTCACCGACATGTCCTGGGGACGGGTCAATCACCCGTCCGACCTGGTGAAGGTGAGCGATGAGATCGACGTCGTCGTCCTGAAATTCGACCGCGAAACCGAGCGCGTCTCTCTCGGAACCAAGCAGCTCACCGACGACCCCTGGAGCCACGTGCCGGAGCGCTATCCGACCGGCTCCCGCGTGACGGGCCGCGTCACCAACGTGACCGACTATGGCGCCTTCGTCGAGCTCGAGGAAGGGGTCGAGGGACTGGTGCACGTCTCCGAGATGTCGTGGTCCAAGAAGGTCAAGAACCCTTCGAAGGTCGTGTCTCCCGGAGACACCGTCGAGGCGGTCGTCTCGGACGTGAACCGCGACGCCCGGCGCATTTCCCTGTCCCTCAAAGACACGCTCCCCGATCCCTGGGAGAGCGTGGTCGAGAAGTACGCAATCGGCAGCCGGGTGAACGGCAAGGTCCGGAACCTCACCGATTTCGGCGCATTTGTCGAAATCGAAGAGGGCGTCGACGGGCTCGTCCACGTGTCCGACATGTCGTGGACCAAGCGGATCAAGCACCCGTCCGAGGTCCTCAAAAAGGGCGACGACGTCGAAGCGATCATCACGTCGATCGACCAGGAAAACCGGCGCATTTCTCTTTCCATCAAGGAATTTCAGCCAAACGACTGGCAGACCTTCAAGGACAAGTACCAGGCCGGCGACGTCGTCGACGGCATCGTGACCCGGGTCGCGGACTTCGGGGTGTTCGTGCAGATCGAAGGGCTGGTCGAGGGCCTGATGCACGTTTCCGAGACGCCGGTCGGACGCGGCGAGAAGCCCCAGGAGCACTACAAGGAGGGGGATCCCCTGCGCGCCCGCATTCTTAGGATCGAGGACGCGGAAATGAAGGTGGGTCTCTCCGGTCAGGGCGTCGAGGCCGCTCCGCCTGCAGCGGAGGTCGAAACCGAACCGGCTCCGGCTCCCGAGGTGCAGGCGTCGTCCTCGCAACCCGCTCCGGAGGCCTCCGCTGCGGCTCCGCCTCAGCCGCCTCAGTCGCCTCAGCAGACTTCGCCGGAAGCGCCCGCGCCGGTACCGGCAGAAGCTGTCGAAGGCGAGGGCGCGGTCAAGAAGAGACGCACCCGTAAGAAGGCGGAAGACGCCGCCCCGAAGAGTTAGCCAGGCCAGCCGAGCATGTCGACGGGTACACGGGACGTTTTCCGGGCAACGGGGTCCGCCCGCCCCTCCGCCCATTCCGTCGAGGGACAGGAATGACGAAAGCGGAATTGATCGAGCGGGTCGCCATCGCCACCGACGTCACCAAGAAGCAGGCAGAAGCGATCGTTGACACCGTTTTCGACGCCATCGTCCGCTCTCTGAAGGAAGGCCAGAAGATCGAGCTCCGGGGGTTCGGCTCCTTTCGCCTCCGGGAGCGCGGCGCGCGCATGGGCCGCAACCCGAAGACGGGCGTCAAGGTCTCCGTGCCCGCGAAAAAGATTCCTTATTTCAAGCCCGGCAAGGAACTGAAAGAACTCATCAACCGTTAAAGCGGTCGATGCCCGACGTCCTTTTCGCCCCCTGGCGCTACGAATACCTCGTGTCCGATAAGTCGGGAACGAACTGTTTTTTCTGCGAGGCCGCCGCTTCCGAAAGCGACCTGGAAACCCTCGTCGTTTTTCGCGGCCGGAGAGTGTTTGTGATTCTGAACCGCTATCCCTACACCAACGGTCACGTGATGGTCGCCCCGTATGATCACGAGGCGCGGCTGTCCCGCTCGTCCGACGAGACGCTGACAGAGCTCATCCGCACCGTCGCGAAAGCGGAGCGGATCCTCACATCGGCCTACAAGACGGATGGCTTGAACGTCGGGATCAACTTCGGCTCAGCTGCGGGCGCGGGCGTCGCGGATCACTACCACGTGCATCTGGTTCCGCGCTGGAGCGGCGACACCAACTTCATGACCGTGACCGGAGACGTCCGGGTGGTCCCCGAGGAGCCGGCGGCGACCCTGGCGCGACTGCGCCCGCTTTTTGCGGGTGACGCTCAGTGAAGCCGGAAGCTCCGAACGCTTCGCGCCGCTGGATCGCCGTCGTGCTTGCGTGGGTGTTTCCCGGTCTCGGCCACGCGTATCTCCGCCGGCCGCGCACGGCCCTCGCCTACGCGGCGGTCGTCACCACCACCTTCCTTCTCGGGATGTCCTTTCAGGGGCGCCTCTACTCGATCGAGCCCGGCCAACCGCTTTCGATCCTGGCGACTTTTGCCGTGTATGGCGCCGGCGTCCTGAACATCGCCGGCCGGCTGCTTTCCGACAACCCCGGCGGCGCGGTGCTCGCCGTGACGTACGAGTACGGGTGCGCCTACCTCCTGACCGCCGGCCTGATGAATCTGCTCCTCGTGCTGGACGCGTTCGACATCGCCGTGGGTCGCAAGGCGTGACGCCTCTCGCCGTTCTCGTTCCGGTGGACCACTTCCTGATCATGGCGTTGTACGCGTTTCTCGTCTCGGTCTTCTTCGCGCTCGTCTGGCGCAACGAACGGCGAGACCGGCTCGCGCTCTTCGCGAAGATTTTCAGCGCGCTGATCGTGGGAGGGCTCGCGGTCGCCTGGCTGATGTACCCGTTCCCATCGTGAAACGTGAGGCGTGAAGCGTGAGACGCAACCCGAAGATTCGAAAAGAATCCGCACCCGAGTGCCGTCGTCCGCCTGATCCCTCACGCCTGACCCCTCACGGCTAGGCGGTGTGCGGCATCGTCGGATGGGTCGGTCGGGACGTCCTCGACTCCCGCCCCATAGATCGCGCTCTCGAGACCTTGAACCGCCGAGGTCCGGACGGGACCGGGCAGTGGCAGAGCGGCGACGGGACGGCGATCCTCGGCCATCGCCGCCTCGCGATCCTCGATCCCTCCATTCGCGGCGAGGAGCCCTCCCTCGCGCCGGACCGCACCTCCGCGTTCATCCATAACGGGGAGATCTACAACTTCCGGGAAGTCCGCAGGGACCTCGAGAACCGGGGAGAGAGGTTTGTCTCCGAAAGCGATGGCGAGGTCGCCCATCGGCTGCTCCGGATCGAGGGCCCCGAAGCGCTGTCCCGGCTCGAGGGCATGTTCGCGCTCGCGTTGTGGAACGACCGCTCGGGACAGCTTCTCCTCGCCCGCGACCGTCTGGGGATCAAGCCCCTTTATTACACGCGGCTCGCCGGAGGGCTGGCGTTCGCGTCCGAGCCCAAGGCGCTGCTGGCGCTTCCCGGGGTGTCGGCGCGACTCGAACCGGATGCGGTCTCGGACTTTCTCTCCTACGGCTACGTTCCATTCGACCGCTGCATCTTCGCGGGGATAAGAAAGGTTCCGCCGGCTCACCGTCTCCTTTTCGAACGCGCCGGGGGATCGGTCGTCGTCGAGCCCTTCTGGCGTCTCGAGCGCGGTGCGGTGTCCGACGATCCCGAGGAGCTGAGATCCCGGCTCGACTCGGCGGTCATCTCGCACCTGGTCTCGGACGTCCCGGTCGGGGCCTTCCTCTCGGGAGGGCTCGACTCGACCACCGTCGTCCAGAGGGCCTCGCGCGAGATTCCGGGCATGCCGACGTTCACGGTGGGGTTCCGAGGCGGCGACATGGACGACATGCGTTACGCGAAGATCGCCGCGGAGGCGTTTGAAACGCGTCATCAGGAAGACGTTCTCGACATCGGCGACCTGTCCTCGACGCTCGCCTACTCCGCCGAGGTTTATGACGAACCCCTTTACGACTCGAGCGTGCTCGCGGTAGGGGGAGTCTCCGCACTCGCGCGCCGGGAGGTCAAGGTCGTGCTGACCGGCGACGGGGGAGACGAGATCTTCGGTGGGTACGGGTGGGACGAGACGGTCATGCGGTACGAGGGGATGCGCCGGGGCTTCGGCCCCTTCCAGGCCGTTCTTTCCGGCGCGTACCGGGGGGCCATCGCCCCTCTCGCCCGACTGCCGCTGGGATCGCGGGCGGCAGGATCGGCCCGGCTCCTCGCTCCCGATTTCATCGACCGGTACTTTCCCGTACGCGGATTCTTCGGCGCGGCTGAACAGGATCGCATTCTCGGCCCGCGGCCCCGCGACCCGGCGTGGCTCTTCCGCAAATTCGACCGGCCCGACCTCCCGCTGGCGCACCGGCTGCTCTTTCTCGACATCCACACCTACCTCCCCGACAACAACCTCATGCAGGTCGACCGGTCGACCATGGCGGTTGGCCTCGAGGCGCGGGTCCCTCTCCTCGATCGCCAGCTCGTGGAGTACGCCTTCTCTCTCCGCCCCGACCGGCTGTTCCGGCCCGGCACCACCAAGATCGCCTTCCGGGAGGCGATCGATCCCTGGCTGCCCGAGGAGATCCGTACGCGATCGAAGGCCGGCTTCTCGACGCCCTTCAAGACGTGGGTCGGAGGAGAAAACCGCGAAGCCGCGTTTCAACTGCTCGAACGGGGGGACCTCGCGGCGGACGGGGTCATCCGTCCCCGCGAAGTTCGGCGCTTCATCGAGTCCGGAACGCAGCGCCGCAACAACAAGGTCTGGCTCCTCCTGAACCTGGAGGCGTGGTACCGGCGCTGGATCCGGGGGCTGACCCGGGACCGGGACGACGGTGAGGCCGGCAGCCGCCCGGGAATCTGACACCGGAGAAACCTGACGAGCGTCCTCTGTCTCTTCTCTCCTGCGAGGTTCCGGACGGGGCGGGGTGCAAGTCGAGAACGACGATCTCCGCCGACACCGTGTCGCGCGTGATTCGCATCCGCGCGACCGTGACGGGCAGGCGGAAGCGTCGGTGCCCCGCGGCACCGGGATTCACGAACATCACGCCTCCTCGCTCCTCGATCGCCGGTTGATGCGAGTGGCCGGTGACAACCACCGAATAGCCGAAGGACGATGGATCCACCGGAACGGCGAGCCGCTCGTGCACGAGGAAGAGCCGCCGGCCTCCGATTTCCAGCTGCAGGTTCTCCGGCAAGTCGTTCCCCAACGCTCCCCGGTCGTTGTTGCCTCGGACCGCCAGGACCGGAGCGATGTCCGAGAGGGCCGCGAGAACGTGCTCCCCGCCGACGTCTCCCGCGTGGAGAATCAGGGCGCTTCCGGCCAGGGACGCGAGAGCTTCACGTCGGATGAGCCCGTGGGTGTCCGAGATGATTCCGATCAGGGCCCGGGCCGGCGGACCGACCGGACGTGGTACCGCCGTCAGGAGGGCCCGGCGTGCACGAAGAACGCCCGAACGCCCGCGACGACCGTCTCGACCTCTTCGTCGGTGAGCGAAGGAAAGATCGGCAGCGACAGGCTCGTTCGAGCCAGCGCCTCGGACTCGGGCAGGGACGGCGGGGGGCCGAAAGGCGCCATCGCGGGCTGGAGATGGTTCGGGATCGGGTAGTGGACACCCGTCTCGACGCCCGCGCGTATCAAATGCGCGCGCAGCGCTTCCCGCGTCGCCTCATCTTTCAGCCGGATCGGGTAGAGGTGGTACACCATCCGGGTTTCCGGCCGCTCGAGCGGGGTCTCGAGTCCCTCGATCCCCGCCAACGCCGCGTCGTACCGCCGGGCGACCCCCCGTCTCTTCCCGATGAAGTCCTCCAGGAGCGCGAGCTGCTTTCGACCGACCGCCGCCTGAATCTCGTTGAAGCGGAGGTTGAACCCGACGGCGACGTGCGTGTACTTGTCGCTGCGTCCGTGATCCCGGAGAAGCCGAACGGTCGCGGCGATTTCGTCGTCGTCCGTCGTCACCATGCCGCCGTCGCCGAACACCGTCAGGTTCTTGGAGGGATAGAACGAAAAACAGCCGGAACGGCCGACCGAACCGACGGTCTTTCCGTGAAACTTTGCGCCATGGGCCTGGCAGCAATCCTCCACGATCCACAGGCCGTGGCGCTCTGCGAGAGAGCGCAGGGAGCCCAGATCCGCTGCCCCGCCGTAGAGGTGCACCGGGACGATGCCGACCGTCCTGTCCGTGATCCGCGACGCGGCGTCGACGGGATCGATTGCGCCGTAGCGGTCCACGTCCGCCATGACGGCCTTCCCGCCGGCGTGGAGGATCCCTTCGATCGTGGGGAAAGCCGTCATCGAGGGGACGAGCACTTCGTCTCCCGGCCGGACTCCGAGCGCCATCAGCGACAGCTGGATTGCGGACGTTCCCTGCGAGACCGCGACCGCGTGTTTCGTGCCGATGTAGGCGGCGAATTCGTGTTCGAAGGCCTTCGTCTCGGGGCCTAGGATGAAACGGCCCGACGCGACCACGTCGAGCATCGCCGAGGTCATCTCGGGCGTGACGGTGACGCGGGAGAGGGGTATCAAGCGGAAGGGGTGGGAACCGAGACCTGTCCGAGGCGCGAGCGTGTCGGTACGAACGGAAGCGAAATCTCGCGCCCCGATTCGATCGACTCGTACAGCGCTGTGATCACTTCGAGAGACCGCCGGCCCTCGCGCCCGTCCACCGTGGGCTTCCGGCCGCCGTCCATCGCATCGAAAACATCCTCATAGTACGCATGATGCCCGAAGCCGTAGACGTCGGGCGGATTTGTCCGGCTGGTCTCGAGGACGGTGCTGTCTTCTTCCGTCGGATCTTCGAACCGCCAGACGGACATCTCGTTCATCGCGAAGCCGCCCACGACGACGGTGCCTTTTTCGCCCAGGATCGAGATCGAACCCTCGAGGTCCGCGGGCCGGGCGGCGGTGGTCGCCTCGACGATGCCCAGGGCGCCATTTGCGAAGCGAAGAACCGCGATCCCGACGTCTTCGGCCTCGATCGAGACGAGGCGGGTGGCGCTCATCGCCTTCACGGACAGAACGTCGCCCATGGTGTGGACGAGCATGTCGACGTGATGCGAGGCCTGGTTCGAGAAGACGCCGCCGTCCATGGCCCACGTCCCGCGCCAGGGCGCCTGGTCGTAGTAGTCCTGCCGGCGGCACCAGCGGACGCGGACGGTCCCGAGCACCAGCCTGCCAAATCGTCCCCCGTCCAGCGCGGACTTGAGTTTCAGGATCGGGAGGTTGTATCGGTTCTGCTTCACCACGAAGAGCCGCGTTCCCGCGCGGTCGCACTGCTCGATCATGGCGTCGGCATCGGTGAGGGTCAGCGCCATCGGTTTTTCGACGAGCACGTTCGCGACGCCGGCTCGAGACGCGGCGAGGACCTGCTCGCAATGGTCTCCGGAGGGCGTGCAGACCGAGATCAGGTCCGGCGATTCCGCGTCGAGCATCCGGCGGAGATCCGAGTAAGCCCTCCCGCCATGCTTTTCCGCGAGACCACTCGCCTTCTCACTCCGGACGTCCACTGTCGCGACCAGGTCGGATCGCGGCGAGCCGGCCAGAATCGCCGCATGGCGCTGGCCGATCCGGCCGGCGCCGATTAAGGCGGTTCGCCAGGGACGGGTGGAAACCGAAGTCATGGCGGATTGAAGGGCATATTAGCAGCACGCTCCGACGCCGAGGGACGCCTCCGGGCTTTGCTACTCTGGCCTCTTGAACCTGCTCATCTCGTCCGGCGAAGCCTCCGGAGACATCTACGGGTCTCGGCTCCTCCGCGTCCTTTCCCGCCGGCGACCGGCGATGGATTTCTTCGGAATGGGCGGCCCGAGGCTCGGCGATGCGGGCCTCGAACGGATCGTGCCGTCCGAAGCCCTTTCCGTCGTCGGTATCTTCGAGGTGTTCGAGAAGCTGCCCGCCATACGGAGGGCCCTCTCGGCGCTCGAAGCGGCGGCGCGCCGCCGCAGACCCGCCGCCGCAGTTCTCATCGACTTTCCGGACTTTCATGCCCTGCTCGCCCGCCGGCTCGCCCGCCTCGATATCCCCCTGATCTATTACGTGAGCCCGCAGGTCTGGGCGTGGCGGTCCGGCCGCGCGAAAACGATCGCCGCGCGCGCCCGGCGGATCATCACGCTCTTTCCGTTCGAGGCGCAGATCTACGCGCGGTACGGCGCGGACGCCGTCTGCGCCGGTCATCCTCTCGTGGATGACGTCCGCGAAGGCCTGAATCAGCCGGCCACGCCGGAACCCGCAAACGGAAAGAGGCGGCTCGTGCTCCTTCCGGGCAGCCGGCGCGGCGAGATCCAGCGGCACTGGGGGCCAATGGTCGAAGCGGCGTCGCGCCTCGCCCGGAAATTCGACCTCGATGTCGTCGTGATCCGGGCGCCGGGACTTCCACCAGATCTGTTCGCGTCCGGAGCTTCGCGCGGGGTCCGCGTGGTCGAAGGGAGTCTGCACCGCCACTTAGCCGGCGCGGACCTCGCTTTCGTGGCCTCCGGAACCGCGACGCTCGAGGCCGCGCTCTGCGGGACTCCGATGGTCGTCCTGTACCAGACCTCGCGGGCGAGCGCCGCGATCGGAAGGCTGCTGATCAAAGTGCCCTGGATCTCGCTCGTGAACATCGTCGGGGGCGAGGCCATCGTCCCGGAGCTGATCCAGCGCGATGCGACCGCCGACCGGCTCGAGGAGGAGGGCATGGCCATCCTCGAATCGCCGGAGCGCGCGAGGCGTATGCGCCAAGGTCTGACGGAGGTGTCGGCGCGGCTCGGCCCTCCCGGCGCCACCGACCGGGCCGCGGACGCCATCCTCGAGGCCATCGAGCGCCGGCCCGGCGCCGACGGAGCCACCAACGGATTCGCCCGCGAGGGCGCCCGGTGAAGCCGTTCCCCCGGCTGCTCCGCGCCTTCGCCCGCTACCGCGGGAGAGCCCTTCTCGCTCTCCTCGCCATGGTCGTGGTTTCGATCTCCACGGTCGCGATGCTGTTCCTTCTGGCCAAGGTGATCGACGACGCGCTCGGCGCCGGGGCCGCGGCGCGGCTTTCGGGTTTCGGAGGGGGAGGCGCGGCGCGCGCCACGCTGCTGCGCTGGCTGGACGCGTTCTACCTCGCGGCGCGCCGGTCCGCCGAGGACCACGGGATCCCGGTTCGGTTCGCCGTGCCCCTCCTTCTCCTTCTCGCGTTGATTTCGAAGAACGTCTTCTCGTACATCTCGGAATTCGAGTTGAACGGAATCGGAGTCGCGATGGTCCGGGATCTCCGGCGCGACGCGTACGACAGGCTTCTCCGGCAGTCGACGCGCTTCTACTCCGAGAGCTCGACCGGAGACCTCATGAGCCGGATGCTGTCCGACGTCGAGCAGATCCAGACCGCGTTCGGACATCAGCTCACGGATCTCGTCCAGGGCGCACTGACGCTCGTCCTTCTGCTCCTCTACGTGTTCTCCATGAACGGCCGGCTGGCGTTGATCATCTTCGTCCTGGCGCCCGTCATCCTTCTCCCGATCGTCAGCAACACCCGCCGCCTCGGCAGGGCCGCCACCGCGGCCCGCGAGAGGATCGGGCATCTCGGCGCGATTCTTTCGGAGACCCTCCGCGGCCACCGCGTGATCAAAACGTATGCGATGGAGGACTTCGAAGCGCGCCGGTTCGAGGACGCGAACAACGACTACTTCCGCGTGAACCGCCGGACGGTGCGGATCCAGGCCCGCAACGCGCCTTTCATGGAGATCCTCGCCGGGATCGGTCTTTCCGCGCTCTTCGTCTACGCCGCCTCCGAGATTCACGCCCATCGCATGGAAGTGGGGGAGCTGTTCTCGTTCCTTGCGGCGCTGATGATGATGTACAAACCCGTGAAGGACGTCACGCGCATCAACATGGCCATCCAGCTGGCGCTCTCCTCGGCCCGGCGCGTCTTCGAGCTCGTCGACCGCGTCAGTGAGATCCAGGAGAAGCCGGACGCGCCTCCTCTGCCGTCGTTTTCCGAGGCAATCCGCTACGAGAACGTGAGCTTTCGCTACGAGGACCAGCCCGTCCTGCTCGACGTCGACCTGACGATCCGGCGCGGCGAGACGGTGGCAATCGTCGGGCCTTCCGGCGCCGGCAAGACGAGCCTCGTGAATCTCCTCCCCAGGCTCTACGACCCGACCGACGGGCGGATCACCTTCGACGGGAGAGACATCCGCGATGGGACGCTGCGCTCGCTCCGGGAACAGATCGGGCTCGTGACTCAAGACACGATCCTGTTCGACGCGAGCGTGCGGAGCAATATCGCCTACGGCCAGTCGTCGCCTCCGGAAGACAAGGTCCGGGCCGCCGCGCATGCCGCCTACGCCGACGAGTTCATCGATCGCCTCTCCGAGGGTTACGACAGCTTCGTAGGGGAAAACGCGGGGCGTCTCTCCGGCGGCCAGAAACAGCGCCTGGCGATCGCGCGGGCGATCTACAAGGACGCGCCCATACTCATCCTCGACGAGGCCACCTCTCAGCTGGACACGGAGTCGGAGGCGCTGGTCGCACGCGCCCTCATGAATCTCATGAAGGGCCGGACGACGCTCGTCATCGCCCATCGGCTCTCGACGGTCCGCCGCGCGGATCGCATCCTGGTGTTCGATCGGGCGCGGCTCGTCGAGTCCGGCACGCACCAGGAGCTCCTCGCGCGTCCCGGCGTGTACCATCGGCTCCACGCCATGCAGTACTTCACGGAGACGGACGCGGCCGAGGCCGCCGTGAGCCCCGGATGATCCGGAGCATGACCGGTTTCGGCCGGGCGCAGGGGCCGGTCGGGGAAGGGGCCTCCGCCGAGATTTCCGCGCGGAGCGTGAATCACCGATTCCTGGATCTCACCGTGAAGCTGCGGGAGTCCGAAGCGGTACTGGAGCCCGCCCTCCGGAAGGCCTTTTCCGCGCGGCTGTCGCGAGGAAAGGTCGAGATCACCCTTCGTGTGCGCCGCGACGCGAAGAGCCGGAGCGAGGTCACGATCGACGAAGCGCTTCTCGGGACGGCGGTCGCCCGGATCCGGGCCGCCGCGGAAAAGCTCTCGATCGAGGGTCGCCTCGAGGTTCGCGACCTGCTATCGATCCCGGGGGCCCTGTCGGTCGAGGATGCGGCCGGCGAGCTTTCCGCCGAGGAAATGGCGGCGGTCGAGGCCGTCGCGGGGGAGGCCGCGGACGCTCTCGCCGCCATGCGCGAGGCCGAGGGCCGGACCGTGGCGGCGGACCTCGCGGCGCGCATCGCGACTCTCCAGGGGAAGTCCGGCGAGCTCTCGTCCCGGCGGCAGGAGGTTTCCGCCCGGCTCCTGCAGAGCCTGCGCGAGCGGCTCGCCGCGCTCGTCCCCGACCTTCCGTTCGACTCGACCCGCCTCGAGCAGGAGGCGGCCCTTTCGATCGACAAAACCGATATCGCGGAGGAGTTGTCCCGCCTGCAGGGGCACCTCTCCGCGTTCCGCGAGCTTCTGGACGCGAACGGCCCCGTCGGCAAGAAGCTCGAGTTTCTCTCGCAGGAAATCCTGCGGGAGCTGAACACGCTCGGTTCCAAGGCCCGCGACCTGCAACTCGTCCGCGACGTCGTCGAGATGAAGTCGGAAACCGAAAAAATCCGAGAGCAGGTTCAGAACGTCGAATGAGCTCGCCGGCGCGGGGAGACCTTTTCATCGTGTCCTCGCCGTCGGGAGGCGGGAAGACGACGCTGATCCGGCGGCTCCTGGAAGATCCACCCGGAGAACCGCTCCACTTCTCCGTCTCACACACCACCCGCCCGATGCGCGCCGGCGAGACCAACGGCCGCGAGTACCACTTCATCTCCGTGGCGCAGTTCCAGGAGATGGCCGCCCGGGACGCCTTTCTCGAGCACAACGAGGTGCACGACAACATCTACGGGACATCCAAGGAAGAGGTCCTGCCGCGCCTGGACGCCGGCGAGGACGTGGTCCTCGACATCGACGTCCAGGGGGCGAGGGACGTGCGCCGCGTCTATAAGGAGGCGGTGATGATCTTCATCGCCCCGTCTTCGCAGCCGGAGCTGCAGAAGCGGCTGCGCCTGCGAGGCCTGGATGGCGAGGAAGTGATCCGGAAACGACTGATCAACGCGTCCAAGGAGATCCAGGAAGCCATGGATTATCAGTACGTTATCGTGAACGATGACCTGGATCGGGCGACTCTTGAGTTACAATCCATCGTTCGGGCGAAGCGGCTGACACCGGCCCGTCAGGCGCTGCGCCTGGAACGCATACGGAAAGAATTCCGCTGACCGTTTGAGAGAGAGGACCTCCCCATGATTCAGAACATCCCCGAAGGTGTGGACAGCAAGTTCCGGCTCGTTCTCTTGATCGCCCGGCGGGCGGAGCAGCTGATGCGCGGCGCCCGGCCGAAGATCGAGACAGACCGTCCGACCAAGCCCACACGGCTCGCGGCGGAGGAGTTCGAAGACAACCGCGTCCGCTGGGATTACGGCGCCGAGGGCGGCGTGCTCGAGGATGCGGACAACGAAAGCGAAAGCGCCTCCGCCGAGACGGAGTCGGTAGAGGAAGAAGCCGCCGTTTAAACGGGCGGCCGCTCCCGGCCGTCCAGGAGCTCGTCAGGCGACCATGCAGCCGTTCCGCGTCGTACTCGGCGTTTCCGGCGGCATCGCGGCCTACAAGGCAGCGGAGCTCTGCCGCGCCTTCATCCGCGAAGGATTCGATGTGCAGCCGGTTCTGACCCGCGGAGCCCGCGAGTTCGTTTCTCCGCTGACGTTCGCGGCGCTTTCGGGCCGCGACGTTCCCACGGAGGTCTGGGGAAATCGGCACCAGCCGGCCGTGCTGCACGTGGATCTCGCGGACAGGACGGACCTGCTGGTCGTGGCACCCGCCACCGCGCACGCCCTCGCCCGGTTCGCGAACGGTCTGGCGGACGATTTTCTGACCACGTATTACCTCTCCCATCGCGGCCCGGTCCTCCTCGCTCCTGCGATGGAGTCCGCCATGTGGACAAACGCCGCCGTGCGTGCGAACTGCGACGCGCTCGCCGCGCGAGGAGCCGCGTTCGTCGGTCCGGCGTCGGGGTTTCTCGCCTCGGGGCACGAAGGGGTCGGCCGGATGGCGGAGCCCGAAGAGATCCTGGCGGCCGCGAAGGCGCTCCTCGGGCAGCACGGCCGCCGGGACATGGAGGGCCTCCGCATTCTGGTCACGGCCGGTCCGACCCGCGAGCCGGTCGATCCCGTTCGCTTCCTTTCGAACCGGTCGAGCGGCCGGATGGGGTACGCGCTGGCGGAAGCCGCTCGCGACCGCGGCGCCGCCGTGACACTGCTGTCGGGACCGACTGCCCTCGTCCGTCCCCTCGGAGTCCGGTTCGTGCCGTTCGAGACGGCCGCCGATCTGCACGGTCTCCTGGTGCACGAGTTTCCGGAATGCGACGCCCTCGCCATGGCAGCGGCGGTCGTGGATTTCATCCCGGAACCGAGCGCCCGCCGGATGCATCGCGGGGAGGGAGACGTGACCGTCAGGCTCGCCGCGGGCCGCGACGTGCTCGCGTCGCTGCGCCCCTTGAAGCGCGAGCAGGTCGTGATCGCCTTTGCCGCGGAGACGGAAGACCTCGAGAGGCGGGGCGCCTCCAAGCGGGAAGCCAAGGGAGCCGACCTCATCGTCATCAATGACGTGGGGCGCCCCGATATCGGTTTCGAGGCGCCGGACAATGAAGTCGTCATCCTGGCGAAAGGGGAGCCCTCGGTCACCATTTCGCGGCGGCCGAAACGTGACGTGGCCGATGCCATCTGGGACGCCGGTCTCAAGGCGCGCGCGGCTGCGGGAGCCGTCCGGGAATTGTCCCCGGCGCCCGAGTCCCGCAAGTGAGCTCCAGGCCTCCACTCGGAGACGACCTCGCGTACTTCCGGGACCTCGGGGTCCGCGAGCTGTATTTCGATCCGCTCCCGGCCGTCGGCACCGCCATCGGTGCTGTCCGCCCGGCCGGTGCCGCGGTCCCGGCGCTCCTTCCCGGCTCGATGGCGGACATCCCGTCGCTCGAGGCGTTTCTCGCCGGCTGCCCCCGCTGCAAGCTGGCGAACACGCGCACGCACATCGTCTTCGGGCAGGGCAACCCTCACGCCGAGCTGATGTTCGTCGGAGAAGCCCCGGGCCGGGACGAGGACGAGCAGGGGCTCGCCTTCGTCGGGCGCGCCGGCCAGCTCTTGACGAAAATCATCGAGGCCATGGGGCGCACGCGCGAGGACGTCTACATTGCCAACGTGCTCAAGTGCCGCCCGCCCGGCAACCGAAACCCCGAGAGGGACGAAGTCGAGTCCTGCCGCCCCTTCCTCCACGAGCAGATCCGCCTCGTGTCGCCTCGCGTGATCGTCACGCTCGGGACTTTCGCGGCGCAGGCGATGCTGGAGACCGATGTCGCGATTTCCCGGCTCCGCGGCCAGTGGCAGACCGCCCGCGGCGTCCGCGTGATGCCGACGTTTCATCCCGCGTTCCTGCTGAGGTCGCCCGAGCGGAAGAAGGACGTCTGGGAGGACATGAAGCTCGTGCGCGACTACCTCGGCACCCCCTAGATCCACCGGTCCCGCGCGCCGGGCGGATAGAGCGCGGCGTCGTCATCGGCCGCGCGGGCCCCGCGCGCGGCCGATGATGCTGGAACTCAGCGCGTCACGGGACAGGCCTCTATCCGCCTCCCAGCCGCGCGAAAATCGGGAAGTGGCTCGCCGCTCCCATGAAGAAGAGCATCGGGACGGACAGCCACGTGTTCGTGCGGGAGGCGAGGAAAGCCCGGCGCGCCCACAGGGGCATCTCGGCGGGCGCAGGCGCGCCCCCTTCGGCCGCGGCCTTCGTGGCGGCGATGATCTTTTTCTGAAGGGGCCAGATGATCATCCAGACATTCATGAACATCACGGTTCCGAGGCCGCCTCCGATGCCGATCGCGATCGACCGGTTGCTCCCGCCCTCGCGGATCAGAGAGGCGACGCCGAATGCGGTTGCGGCCACGAGGACCGCGATGACCACGCCGAGAATCCGGCCATCCTTGAGCGGGCCGCCGGCCACGGACATCCGCAGGAGCGCGGCCTCGACCACCCATGCGACGATCCACCCGACCAGGACGACCCCGAGCGTGCGGCCGACGTTCGCCTCCGTGTGCAGGATCAGCATGTAATACAGGAGACCCGTCAGCACCGTCCAGAAGGCTCCCCACCGGAACCACCAGAGCGCCTTCGGCATGAGGTTGGGGACTACTTTCCCCTTCGTCGCCGCGTCGAGCTCCTTCATGAAATTGACGTTGACGAGGTTGAAGAAGTAGAGCATTCCGATCCACGTGATGCCCGCGAGCAAGTGACCCCAGCGAAGAAGGAACGTGACGTTCGTCTGCCAGTCTGAAGGCCAGGTCATCGGGTCTCCCCTCCTTTGTCGAGTGACCGCCTGGAAGCGGCCGAAAGAATCCGATCCGATCAATCGAGTGGGCCGAGAAGCATCGCGGGGGCCATCGCCTCCTCGAGCTCTTTTTCCGTCACGATCCGTTTCTCGAGCAGCACCTCGCGGACGAGGACGCCGCGCGCGACCGCTTCCTTGAAGATCTCGGCCGCTTTTGCGTAGCCGATCTTCGGGGTCAGGGCGGTGATCACCGACGGGGACTGTTCGAGATAGTGGCGGCACTTGTCCGCGTTCGCGGTGATCCCGTCGAGACACCGCTTGCGAAAAATCGGGAGGAAGTTGATCAAAAGCTGCGGCCCCCGCGTCAGGTTGTGGGCCAGGAGCGGCATCATCACGTTCAGCTCCAGCTGACCGCCGCCGACCGCCATCAGGTTCGCGGCGTCCATTCCGATGATCTGAAAACAAAGCATATTGAGGCATTCGAGCAGCGACGGGTTCACCTTGCCCGGCATGATCGAGGAGCCGGGCTGCACGGGAGGGAGGCGGATCTCGTCGAGGCCCGTCGCCGGTCCGGATGCCAGAAGACGAAGGTCGTTGGCCACGCGGCCGAGCTCGACCGCGAGCGACCGCAACGCTGCGGAATAGTCGCCCGCAGCGGCCCGGCTCTGCATCGCCTCTCGCGGGTCGGCTGCCGGGACGTAGCGTTCGCCCGTCTGCCGCGCGAGGGCCGCGATCGCCCTCTCGCGAAAGCCCGCCGGCGTGTTCAACCCGGTCCCGGCCGCGGAGCCGCCGAGAGCGAGCTCCAGGAGATTGTCGAGGGAACGATCGAGAGCCTGTCGCCGGTGAGCGAGCGCGGCGCCGTAGGCGCGAAACTCCTGGCCGAGAGTGACGGGCACCGCGTCCATGAGATGCGTCCGGCCGGACTTAACGATCCCGGCGAACTCGGCCCCCTTTCGCGCCAGGGAGTCCGCCGCCAGACCGACCTCGGCGGCGAGCGGCCGGCCGACCGCCACGGCGGCCATGTGGAGGGCCGTCGGAAAGGTGTCGTTCGTGGACTGGCCCAGATTCACGTCGTCGTTGGGGTTGATCGCCGTGCGATCTCCGCGTGAGTTCCCCAGGAGCTCGGCCGCACGGCCCGCGAGCACCTCGTTCACGTTCATGTGAAACGACGTTCCCGCGCCGGCCTGGTAAACATCGACGACGAACTGGTCCGACAGCCCGCCGGCGAGCACCTCGTCGCAGGCGGCGATCACGGCCCGCGCCTTTTCGGCCGGGAGTCTTCCGAATTCCAGGTTGGTTTCCGCGCACGCCTTCTTGATGAAGGTATAGGCGCGCACCATTTCGGGGTGAGCGCGCTCGCCGGAGATCGGATAGTTCTCGACGGCCCGCGAGGTCTGTGCGCCCCAGTAAGCGGCATCAGGGATCTCCCGGATCCCGAGACTGTCTTTTTCCTGTCTCAGAATTCCTCCCGTTGCCCCGCGCCGGGCCCCGGCCGTGGCCGCTCCGCACGAGGGCTGCAACATTAGCAGAAGGGCTGGTGAAAGAAGCCTCACCGCGCCGTTCGAAAGGCCGCCAGTGGCCGCGCGGCGGGCTTCGACCGTTGCCATACAATCTCCGCCTCGCGAGCCCATGCCCTTCGATCTCACCGAAATCCGTCTCCCTCGCGCTCTCCGGCGGCGGGCTCGCGGAGCGCTCGCGCTGTGCCTGGTCGCGCTCTGGAGTCCGTCATGCCGGCGCGCCGGCAGGGGCGGGGCGGAAGCCGGCGGCGCGTCCGCGGAGGCGTCGCCCGCGCGCCCCCAGTCAGCCGCGCGCGCGATGTCCAACGGTTACGTCTTCACACCGCAGGAGACCGGCGCGCTCGACGATTTTCTGAGAAGAAACTCGAATCTCCGCGTGGCGCGAGACGGAGACCGGCGCGCCGGATCTGACGGTGACGCGGAGCTCAAAAGCCTCTACGGCATTTATCATCCGTACTTCGTGCGCGGCGACGTCAACGACGACGGAGTCCTCGACATGGTGGTCGCGTTCGTGCGGCGCGACCTCGGGCGCGGAACCCCCTGGTTTTCCGTGGTGATTTTCATGGGGAGGAGCGTTCCGGGGGGGGCCGCCGGGTTTTCCTCCGGAATCTTTCTCGAGCGGGACATCAGCCTCGCGCGCGGAGATCTGTCCGTAGACCGAGATTCGATCGTGATCACCCCCGATCTCGAGAGCGACACGGTGCGGCGGTATCACTGGGACCCCGCATCACACACCTTCGTGCTCGTTCCTGAATCCTCCGAGGACGCGGACTCGCCCTCCGTTTCCCAGACCGGAGGGCCCGCCGGCGCCCGCAGGTGGGCGCAGCGCGGATAGAAGCGTGCGGCATCTCGACAGGTCCGCACCGCCGTGCCGTCGCGGCCGCGTCCGTTGACGGACACACCGGATACCCGGCCGATCGTCTCGGTCGCGCTCCCTCTCCCCCTGCGGCGTGAATTCTCGTATCTGGTCGCCGCCGGCGCGGTAACGCCGTCGCCCGGCACCCGCGTGCGGGTCCCCTTCGGCGAGCGGGCCCTCACGGGGGTGGTCGTCTCGACCTCTGCGCAGAGCGCATCCGGAATGAGGGAGATTTTGGAGGTCCTCGACACGGATCCGGTCTGCCCTCCTGACCTTCTGGACCTGGCGCGCCGCACGGCGCAGCGGTTCTTCGCGTCGACGGGGGAGGTGCTGAAAAGCGCCCTTCCGGCGCGGCTGCCGGCGCCGGGAGCGCTCCGATACCGCATCACGGAAAAAGGAGCGCTCGGCCACGCTTCCGGCCTCGAGGCTCCCGTGCTCGAGGCCCTCGCGTCCGGGGAAGCCGTCCGGGCGGCCGACCTGCCGAAAGGGAGCGCGGAAGCGCTGCGGTCTCTCGAGGAACGCGGATGGGTGCGAGGAATCTCCACGTTCCGCGACCGCCGCGCAAAAACCGAGACCGCCTACCTTCCCGCCGCGGGACCTCGGGATGCCGTGCGGCGAAGCGCCCGCGGCAAACAGGTCCTCGTCTGGCTCGCGGCGCTCGGAAAGCCGGCCACCGCGGTCGAGGTGCGCCTGGCGACGGGAGCCGGCCCGTCGGTCCTCCGTACGCTGGCAATCTCCGGCCTCGTCCGTTCCTTCGAGCAGCCCGTGCGCGAGGAAGCCCCGCCAGCCCTCGCCGCCCGGCCCGCCTTCCGGCTCACGATCGAGCAGGGGACCGCGGTGTCGGCGTTGACCTCAGCCATTCGGGAGAGGCGCTACTTCCCCGCGCTGCTGCAGGGGGTGACCGGGAGCGGCAAGACGGAGGTGTACCTCCGCGCGATCGGCGAGGCGCTCGGCGCCGGGCGCGGCGCGATCTGGCTCGTCCCCGAAATCGCGCTCACGCCCGTCTTCGCGCGCGAGCTCACCCGGCAGTTCGGCGACCGCGCGGCCCTGCTGCACTCCGCGCTCTCCGAGCGCGATCGCGGGCTCGCCTGGGAGCGGGTCCGGCGAGGGGATGCGCGCGCCGTGATCGGGCCCCGGTCGGCGATCTTCGCCCCGGTCGCCGACCCGGGTGTCATCATCGTGGACGAGGAGCATGACTCGTCCTACAAGCAGCGCGAGTCTCCCCGTTACGACGCGAGAGAGGTCGCCGCGCTGCGGGCCCGGAGCGCCCGCGCGGCGCTCCTGTTCGGCACGGCGACCCCGTCTCTCGAGGCGTACCACGCATCCCGGCAGGGCCGCGTCGCCCGGCTCCTGCTGACGGAACGGGTCGAGGCGAAACCCCTGCCGCGCGTGTCCATCGTCGACCTCCGCCGAGAATCGCCGCGCCCGGACGAGAAGGGAATCCCCCTGTTCTCCCGGCCGCTGGTCGAGCGGTTGCGCGAAACGTTCGGCCGGGGCGAGCAGGCCATCCTGCTGCAGCCGCGACGCGGCTACGCGCCCTTTCTCCTCTGCCGGGAATGCGGGCACGACTTCCGGTGCACGAACTGCAGCGTCGCGCGGACGGTCCATGACCGCGGCCAGCGCCTGGTCTGCCACTACTGCGGCGAGCGCCTCGCCCGGCCGCTCCGATGCCCCGAATGTTCCGGGGCGCTGCTCGAAGCCATCGGGTTCGGAACCGAGCGTGTGGGCGACCGCTTCGCGGAACTCTTTCCCGGCGTCGCGTACGCCGTGCTCGACCGGGACAGCTCGCGCCGGAGGGGAGCCGGCGCCGTCGTCGAAGACGTCCTCGCCGGCCGCGTGGCCTGTCTCATCGGAACCCAGATGGTGGCGAAAGGGCACGATTTCCCGAACGTCACCGCGGTCGGAGTGCTCTCGGCCGACACGGTGTTGAATTTTCCCGACTTCCGTTCCGCGGAGAAGACCTTTCAGCTCGTGGCGCAGGTTGCGGGCCGGGCGGGCCGCGGGAGCTCGCCCGGGACCGTGCACGTCCAGACTTTCCATCCGCAGCACCCGGCGATCCGCCGCGCCGCAGAACACGACGTGGACGGCTTCTGCGCCGATGAGCTCCTCTTCCGCCGGTCGTTTTTCTATCCGCCGTTCTGCGAGCTCGCCGCCATCCTGGTGTCCTCGCCCGACCGGGAGCGCGCGCAGCAGACGGCGGCTTCGATCGCCGGGGCCGCGGAGGGAGCTCCCGGTCTCCGTCTCTCGGGCCCCGCCCCGGCGCCTCTCGAGAGGCTCCAGGGCAAGTGGCGTTTCCAGGTTCTGTTGCGGGCGCCCGACCGGCGCGCGATCCTCGCGATCCTCGAGTCGTGCATCCCGGAGAGGCCGCCCTCGGGAGTCCAGATCGCGGCGGACGTCGACCCGCAGGACCTCATGTAAGCCGTCGCCTCCGCTCACTCCGGAACCTGCCTTCGCCTGCGGGCGAACGCACCGCCGGGCGGCTCGCCTGAGGGCTCGACCGCCCGGCTCACGTCGCTTCCGCTCACTGCGTTCGCTCACGCTCCCGCCCCGAGAGGCTCCTCCCTCCCTCTGGTCGGGAGACTCCTCTCGGGGCGAGCTTAGCCACCCTCGTGGTGGTGGCGCAGCACTGCCCCTCGCCCCGCGCTCGGGGAGAGGGCTGGCGTGAGGGGGCCCGCAGGGACTCGTCGCGCATTCGTTGCCGGGGGTCCTTGCGAACGTCTTCTTCACGACCTCGGTGAGAGCGTGGGGGTGAGGGCGAATCTACGATGTCCGGCGCGCAGGTCAGCCCCTTCTCGATACAATCTCTCCGAATGAATTCCGAGGAATCGAGCTTCGAAGAGCCGCTGACGAAGCTGCGCCAGCGGATCGAGGACTTATCCGCGATGCCGGACGAAGCGGCACACCGGCGGGAGATCGAGAAGCTGAAAGAGAAGCTCGAGCGATTGACGCGGGAAATCTATGCGGGGCTATCTCCATGGCAGAAGACGGTCGTGGCGAGGCATCCCGCGCGGCCCTATGCCCTCGACTATGTGGGCGCGTTGACCACGGATTTCGTGGAGCTCCATGGAGATCGCAAGTTCTCGGACGATGCCGCCATCGTCGCGGGTTTCGCGTCGTTCCGCGGCCGTCCTGTGGCCGTCGTGGGGCATCAGAAGGGACGCGACACGAAGGAAAAGATCCGGCGCAATTTCGGGATGCCGCGGCCCGAGGGATTTCGGAAGGCGCTCCGCGTAATGCAGCTGGCGGAGAAATTCAACCGGCCTGTGCTGTCCTTCGTCGACACGACCGGTGCGTATCCCGGGATCGACGCGGAGGAGCGCGGCCAGGCGGAAGCCATCGCGGTGAACCTGCGCGCCATGGCCTGTCTCAAGGTTCCGATCATCGTCACGATCACGGGGGAGGGGGGCTCGGGCGGCGCCCTCGCCCTCGGCATAGGCGACCGCGTCCTGATGCTCGAGCACTCTGTCTACTCCGTCATTTCTCCCGAGGGCTGCGCGGCCATCCTCTGGAAAGACGCGGCCCGCAAGAAGGACGCGGCGGAAGCGCTCAAGCTCACGGCCGCCGATCTGAAAGCCTTGGACGTCGTCGACGAGATCATTCCCGAGCCGCCGGGCGGCGCCCACTCCGATCCCTCCGGCGCCACCGCCGCGGTCGGGGAAGTGATCGAGCGCCACCTCCGACCCCTGCTGTCTCAGACGGCGGCTGACCGCGGAGAGGCCCGCTACCGGAAATTCCGGGCTCTCGGGCGTTTCGAGACAATCCCCGGCGGCGCGTGAGAGGCAGCGCCCGGGCAAGACGTGGTTTTCGCCCGGACGTCGTTTGTCGCATCCCGCGGCGACACTGAGACATGCCCCTGCAAGCCCTCTGGACGCTCCGGTCTCCGAACCCGGCCGCACCCGCCCTGGCCGCCGGATCGGGCGTGCCGCCGCTCGTTGCCTCTCTCCTGCTCGAACGCGGCGCCTCGACTCCCGACGCGGTCCGCGCGTTTCTCCGGCCGGACGCCGGCGCTCTGCACGATCCTTTTCTGCTGAAGGGAGCGGCGGAAGCCGCGGAGGTCTTAGTGACTGCCGCCCGTAACGGCCGGAGGATCGTGGTCTTCGGCGATTACGACGTGGACGGGGTGACCTCGGTGGCGCAGCTCCGCGCCGCGCTGCTGCGCGCCGGCGCGGATGCTGTCGCCTTTCTTCCGCACCGCCTCCGCGACGGATACGGCCTCCGCCCCGACACGGTGCGGCGCGTTCTCGACGAGCTTCGCCCGTCCGTGCTGGTCACGGTCGACTGCGGGATCACCGCGATCGAGGGCGTGGCCTGCGCTCGCGCGGCCGGCGTGGAGGTCGTCGTGACGGACCACCATTTAGTCCCGGACGAGCTTCCGGCCGGAGCCATCGTCGTCAACCCGCGCCAGCCCGGATGCGGCTATCCGGAAAAAGAGCTGGCCGCGTGCGGAATCGCGATGAAGCTCGCGCAAGCCGTGGCGCGGCGCGCGGGCGTCCGCCTCTCGCAGGACGCCCTGCTCCGGGCCGCGTCTCTCGGGACGATCGCCGATCTCGTGCCGCTGCGCGGGGAAAATCGGACGATCGCGGCTCTCGGGCTCGCGGCGCTGGCGGACGCGCGCGCGCCCGGGCTCCGCGCCCTGCTTGCGGAGGCCGGCGTCGTCGGACGCGCGCCCACCTCCGAAGAGGTCGCCTTCCGCATCGCGCCGAGGTTGAACGCCGCCGGCAGGCTCGACACGGCGGAGCTCGCGCTCGCTCTGTTCGAAGAACGGGACCCGCGCCGCGCTTCGCAGATCGCGCGCGACCTCTCGACGCGCAACGCCGAGCGCCAGACGATCGAGCGGCGGGTGACGGCGGAGGCGCGCGAACGGATTGCGCGGGAATGCGACCTCGACCGGGAGTCCGTCGTCGTCCTCGCTTCCGAGGGTTGGCACCGCGGTGTTCTCGGGATCGCCGCCTCCCGCCTCGCCCGCGAATACCATCGTCCCGTGCTCCTCTTCGGCGTCCAGGACGGCAGGGCGCGAGGATCGGGAAGGAGCATCCCCGGCGTCTCGTTGCACGGTGCGTTGAAGGAAATCGACGGAATCTTCGACGAGTTCGGCGGGCACGACCAAGCCATCGGCGCGAGCCTGCCCGCCGCGCGGATCGGCGAGCTGCAGGAGGCACTCTTCGCCCACCGGATTCCGGCGGCGCTGCTGGTTCCGGTCGAAGAGGCCGAAGCGGAGATTGCACCCGACGACGTCACCCGGGATCTCCTGTCGTGGCTCGAACGCCTGGAGCCCCACGGGATGGGAAACCCGCGGCCCGTCTTCGCTTCCCGCGTGCGGGCCGCTTCCGCATTCCGTCCGCTCGGCGCCTCGGGAGTCCGCGGCAGGCTGCGGCGCGGAGACGGAGGTCCGGACCTCGAATGTCTCGCGTGGAGCGCCGGTTGCCTCCCGGGGGCGCGGGAAGGCACGGAACTGGACGTGCACATGCGGCTCCGCCGCAGCCGGGACGGCGCTCCGGAGGCGGAGATTGTCGCCTCGCGCGTTCCCGCGGACTCCCTGTTCCTTGCAGACGACGGCGCCGCCCGCGAAACGCTGGTCGTAGCCTGATGAGGCGATCGGCCGCCGAGCGCCGTCGCGACCACCGGACCGCCGTGCGAGGGACGCCGGTCTCGCCATGACGGCGCGGCGGGCGGTCGAAGCAGGAGTCCTGGCGTTCGGCGCGCTCTTCGTCGCATTTCTCGTCTACTCGTTTCGCCCGGGCCGTCGCCCAGCCGCGGGGCGGGCGGCGCGTCCGGAGGTGCCGCCCTCGGCGGAGGCCGGGCAGGCGACGACCGTCCTGAAGGGCTTCGATTACACCGAGACCCTCCGGGGAAAACCTCTTTTCCACGTCCAGTCGGAGCGCACCGTCGGGTTTGGCGCAGCCGCCGGCCTGCTCCCTGACCTCTACGCCCTCGAGAAAGTCGCGCTCACCGTCTACCCGGAAACCGGCGCCCCGGTGACCGTGCATTCGGAGACCGCCACCTACGATCAGCGCACCGGCGCCGCGCGCCTGAAAGGAAACGTGCGCTGGGTCGACGGCCGCGGCGCGCTCGGAGAAACTGCGGACGTCGAGTTCAAGCCGGCCTCCCGCGAGCTCGTCGCCCCCGGGGCCCTGCGAGTGACTCGCGGCACCTTCGTGCTCGATGCCCGATCCGGCGTCTACGACGTCGCTCATCGGGAAGCGCGTCTGGAGGGACCCGTGCGCGGATCGGGGACGGGCGAGGGGACCGGCGGACTGTCCGCGCTCGCCGCGGACCGCGCAATCTACAAGCGCGACCAGGCGACCGTCGAACTTTCGGGGAACGTCTCCGGTCAATCGAGCGGCGGCAATCGGATTTCCGCCGACCGCCTCGTGCTGAAGACTTCGGAGGAGGGGCGCGGGTTCGACTGGGCGCGCGCGGAAGGGCACGTTGCGGGCACGATCGAGTCCGCCGCGCTTTCGTCTTCAGGGGCGGGCAAACGGGGCCGCCAGTCGTACGCGGGGGAGCGGGGCGGTCTCCTGTTTTCACCGGACGGTTCCGTGCGCTCGCTCGCGCTGAGCGGATCGCCGGCGTCCGTAGACGAGCAGCCCGGCCCCGGCGCCGCGGCCGGCCGGAAGTTGCGCGCGAGCTCGATCGACGTGTCCTTCGAGGGCGGTCAGGCCCGGTCCGCGCGCGCGCAAGGCGCCGTCCGGATCGAAACGGCGGGGAACCATGGCGAGTCGGATCAGGCGAACATGACCCTGCTGTCGACGGGAGAGGTCCAGACACTGGAGCTTTCGGGCTCGGTCAAGATGAACGGAGAGGGCCGCTCCGGCAGCGCCGAGCGGGCGGTGCACGTCGCCGACCACGACGTCTGGGTGCTGACAGGCGGGCCTGGCCGCTCGGCGACCGTCGAGGGGGAGGGTTCGCGGGTTTCGGCGTCCCGTATCGAGATCGACCAGAAGCACAAGGGAGTTCGGGCGGACGGGGGAGCGCGCGCCGTGCTCGTCCCGCGTCAGAACGGCTCGCGCCTCGCGACGCCCGTCGGAGATTCGACGCGGCCGACGTTCGGAAAGGCCGACCGCATGACATTTGACGATGCGAGCCGCGTCGCGACGCTTTCGGGGAACGCGACGCTCTGGCAGGAGGCGTCCTCCCTTTTCGGCAACGACATAACCGTCAACGACGCCGAGCGCAGCCTCGTCGCGGTCGGGAACACCCGGACGGTGTTCTCGCCCGCGGAGGCCTCCCGCAAGCCGCCTTCGCCCGCCCCCGCGAAGCCCGCCGCCTCGACCTCGGACAGGGACCGGCATCCCTCCGTCGTGACCGCGCGCCGACTCATCTACCGGGAGATTGCGGGCGCGGGGCGGTCCGCGGCGGGAACCGCGCCTCGTCCCTCGACTTCCCCTTCTCCCGCCGGTCCCGCGGCGGCGCCGCCTCCGGCATCGGTGCCTGCGACCGCCACCTTCGAGGGCGCCGTCGTCGTGACGAGTGGTCCCTGGCGCGCGGCATCCGAGCGCGCCGTGGCTTTTATCGGAGCGGACCGCCGGATTGATCGTGTCGAGATGAACGGCGACGTCTCGTTCCGGGATGCGGCTGAGGGACGGAGCGGCCAGGCGGTGAAGGCCACGGATTGGCCGGCCGAAGGACGAACGGTCCTCGAGGGAGCCCCCGCCTTCGTCGTCGATCGCGACGGCAACCGCGTTTCGGGGGCGACCTTGACGATCGGCAAGCGGGGGGGTAGCGTCGAAGTGACCGCACCGGAGGGAGGACGCACGGAGACGATCCACAGGACCCGCAGCCAGTGAGCTCCCCGGAAACAGCGCCGGAGCCCAGGCCGCTGCTCGCGGCCGAAGGGCTCATCAAGACGTACGGCGGCCGCGCGGTCGTCCGGGGCGTCTCGCTCGAGGTCGGCGCGGGCGAGATCGTCGGCCTGCTCGGTCCCAACGGGGCGGGCAAAACCACGACCTTTTCGATCGTCGTCGGGCTCGTCCGGCCCGACGCCGGGGAAGTCCGGCTCTCGGGCCGGGACGTCACCTCGTTGCCGATGTACCGCCGCGCACGCGCCGGGATCTCCTACCTGCCTCAGGAACCTTCGGTTTTTCGCAAAATGACGGTGGAAGAAAACCTGCTCGCCATCCTCGAAACGCTCGACCTGACGCGGGTCGAGCGGCGCGAGCGAGCCGATCGGTTGTTGAGCGAGTTCGGCCTGGAGGCCCTTCGGACCCACCGGGCTTACACGTTGTCGGGAGGGGAGCGCCGGCGCGTGGAAATCGCCCGGAGCCTGGTGGTCTCCCCCCATTTCGTCCTCTTAGACGAGCCCTTTGCCGGAATCGACCCTCTGGCGGTCCTGGAGATTCAGGGAATCGCGCGCCGGATGGCGACGGCGGGCATTGGCGTCCTGATCACCGATCACAACGTGAGAGAGACTTTATCGATCGTCGACCGAGCCTATATAATTCATGGTGGCGAGATTCTGAGAGCGGGCACGCCGCTTGCTCTTTCGAGCGACGCCGTCGTAAAAAAGATCTATCTTGGCGAAGCGTTTCAGCTGAACTGACCGCATGCCATTCGACAGGAGACGTTCCGCCCACACGGCGCGACCCGTCAGGGCCATTCAACACATCGAGCAGCATGGGACTTGAACAAAAACTAAATCTCCGCATGTCGCAACGGCTCGTCATGACGCCGTCGCTGCAGCAGGCCATCAAGCTTCTTCAGATGTCGAAGCTGGAGCTCGAGGAAGTCTTGAACCAGGAGATGGTCGAGAACCCGATCCTCGAGGAGGAACAGGAAGACGCGGCCGCCGAGGCGGAAGCGGAGCGGGTCGAGGCAGCCGCCAAGGAAGGCCCGGTTGCGGCCGCGGAAGCTCCCGGGGAAGCCCCGGCCGAGAAAGAGCGCGACTCCTTCGACGAGATCGATTTCGATTCCTACTTCGAGGAGTACCTCGACAGCTCCTACAACCCGCGCCAGTACGAAGAGACGGAACAGGTCCCCCTCGAGAACATCATCTCCCGCCCTCCGGGCCTCCAGGAATACCTGAGCTGGCAGATCTCGATGTCGGACGCCTCTCCCGAGATTCGGGAGATCGCGACGTACCTGATCGGGAACATCGACGAGGACGGGTACCTGAGGGTCACGCGCGACGAGATCCGGTCCGGCGGCTACGAAAACGACGAAGACGTGGAGAAGTCCCTCGCGCTCGTTCGCGCTTTCGATCCGCCCGGGATCTGCGCCTTTGACCTGCCGGACTGTCTGCGTCTTCAGATCCGGGCGCTCGGAATCGAGAACCCGTTGATCGATAAAGTGATCACGGAGCACTGGGGCGAGTTTTTGAACCGCCAGTTTCCGCAGCTCGCGCGTTTGCTCGGCGTCGGCATGTCGGAGATCCAGGCGGTCGTCGAGGTCATCAAAAACCTCGAGCCGAAACCCGGCCGCAAGTACTCGAACGAGCGGACGATCTACGTCGAGCCCGACGTCGCGGTCAGGAAGATCGGCGACGAGTACGTCATCCAGCTGAACGAGGACGGCCTCCCGAAGCTCCGGATTTCCTCCTCCTACCGGAAGATGCTGCGGGGCGGGAATGGCGCGATCGGCGAGGAGGCCGCCACGTATCTGAAAGACAAGATGCGATCGGCCGTCTGGCTGATCAAGAGTCTCGACCAGCGTCAGCGCACCATCTACAAGGTCGCGGACTCGATCGTACGGCACCAGCGGGGTTTCCTGGATCACGGGATCGAGCATCTGCGGCCCCTCGTCCTGCGGGACGTCGCCAATGACATCGGTATGCACGAGTCCACCGTTTCGCGCGTTGTGTCCAACAAGTACATCCACACGCCGCGAGGTCTTTTCCCGATGAAATATTTTTTTCACAGCGGGATCGACTCGACCACCGGGAACGACGTGTCGTCCGTTTCCATCAAGAACAAGATTTCCCGCCTGATCGCGGACGAGGACGCGAAGCGGCCGCACTCCGATGCCCGCATCATGCAGCGGCTCCGCGCCGAAGGCATTCAGATCGCCCGGCGGACCGTCGCGAAGTACCGCGAGGAACTGCGGATCCCCTCGTCCTCCCAGAGAAAACAGACCTTCTGAGTTCGGGCAGCGGAGGGACCATGCCATGGGCGTCGAATGCACCGGCCGCGGCGTCGAAATCACGCCCCGCCTGAAGGCGCTCGCCGAAGAGCGCGCCTCCCGACTCGAACGACACCTCGGCGCGCCCGTGACGGTCCGCGTGGTCCTTTCGCACGAAAAGCATCGCTACGAGGCGGAGGTGATCGCCACCTTCCGTCGCCGGCGCTGGACGGCCCAGGAGGAGACGGGGGAACCACGCTCGGCCCTGACGCTCGCCTTCCAGAAGATCGACTCCCAGGCGATGAAGGATGCGGAAAAGCGTCATGACCGCCGCCACAGGGGCGCGGCAGTCGCGATTCCGCTCCGGATCTCGGAAGGGGAGGAGGCTTTGGAACCGGGAACGCGAACGCGGACGGCCCGCGCGAAGGAGCCCCGGATCGTGCGCGCCGGCCGCAAAGCCGCCGCAAAGCCGATGAGCGTCGAGGAGGCAGCGATGCGCATCGAGGGGTCCCGCGAAGAATTCGTGGTGTTCCGGGACTCGGGCTCTGAAAAGATCTCGGTGCTCTATCGCCGCCGGGACGGCGACTTCGGCCTGATCGTGCCGGAATGATGGAACCGGGGACCGCAAAAATTGCGGTCGAAACTAAAGTTCGTGCCGACTAGATCGACGGCGCCCCCGGAAGGCCGCATTCGGCGGGCGGTTTATGCCCTCGAGGGGCGCGAGATGTCCTGGCCTTGCGAGCGCTCCAGCCGCGAGCGCCCGCCGCCCGGCCGTGAGAGAGTTTCCCCGTGAGCGCCACGAGCGGTGAGCCGGCGGGCTTTCTTCAGGGGGCGGTCAACCCCCGGTTGATCTTCACCGGGGTCTCTTCCGGCTCCGTAGAAGAGGTTTTGAGCGACCTCTCCAACCGGCTCCAGTGCGCGGGCTCGGTCCGGGATGCCGGGGACCTGAGCCGGCGTCTCCTCGACCGGGAGCGCCTCGGGTGCACGGGACTCGGGGCGGGGATCGCGATTCCGCATTGCAAGCTGAAGGAGCTGGACGAAATTGTTCTCGCCGTCGCTTCGTGCCCGGCGGGAGTCGACTTTCGCGCGCCGGACGCCCTCCCGGTGACGCTCATCTTCCTGGTCCTCTCGCCGGCAGAGGCGCCCGCACTCCACCTTCAGTCGCTCGCGCGCATCTCGCGTCTGCTGAAAACCCCCGGCGTCGCCGACGCTCTGCGGCGGGCCGTGACCCCGGAAGAGCTTTTCGCCACGATGAAGGAGGCGGAGTCGGCGATCCCGGCCGTTCGCTCATGAGCATCACCGCCGCGCGCCGCGGGCTCACCGCCGACGTCCTTCGTTCCCCGGCGCTCGCCGACCTCGGGTTGAGAATCGTGGCCGGAGAAGCGGGTTTTTCGCGTGTGATCTCCTGGGGGCGTATTCAGCGGCCCGGACTGGCGCTCGCCGGATACGAGGCCTTCATCAAGCCCGGCCGGATCCAGATTCTCGGGGAAAGCGAGCTCAACTACCTCGACACGATGGCTCCCGGCGTGCGGTCCGAGCGGATCTCCGCGATCTGCGCCCTTCCCGTGGCGGCCTTCGTCGTAACGAAGGGGCAGGTGGTCCCGGAAGACCTGATACGGGAGTGCCGCCTCCGCGAGGTACCGCTCCTGGTGTCGGACCAGACGACGTCGGTGGTCATCCAGTCGATCACGCGGATCCTGGAAGACGAGCTCGCGCCCTCGACGACCGTGCATGGCGTGCTCGTCGACGTATATGGCATGGGTGTCCTGCTGCTCGGCGATTCCGGGATTGGCAAGAGTGAATGCGCGCTCGACCTGATCCAGCGAGGTCACCGGCTGGTGGCAGACGACGTGGTGGAAATCCGAAAATATCCGAACGGGTCGATCGTGGGCCGCGCCGCGGAGATGATCCGCTACCACATGGAGCTCCGCGGAATCGGCATCATCAACATCAAGCACCTCTTCGGAGTGTCGGCGGTGCGCTCCTCCAAGTCGATCGAGCTGGTCATCGAACTGCAGCGATGGGACCCGACAAAGCGGTACGATCGGCTCGGACTGGACGGGGAAACGTACACGATCCTGGACAGGTCGCGCCCTCTTCTCCGGCTGCCCGTCGCCTCGGGGCGCAACATTGCCCTGCTGATCGAGATCGCCGCGCGCAACGAGCTTCTGAAGACCCAGGGTTACGACGCGGCCAAGGAGTTCGCCTTGAAAGTCGACGAGCAGATCGCGAAGAACATGCGCGCCTCGGAACAGACGGAATGAGCACGCCGAGCCCGGTTCCGACGACGACCCTCGCCGGGGCGCCGGAGAGCCTCGTCATCGTGACCGGCCTTTCCGGCTCCGGAAAAAGCTACGTCAACAAGTGCCTGGAGGACATCGGCTACTTCTGCGTCGACAACCTTCCCCTCGAGCTGGTCGAGCCGCTCCTCCAGCAGAAGAGCGCCCCCCGGGTCGGTGTGATCTTAGACGTCCGAAACCCGGATTTCGCCTCGCGATTCCCCGAGATCCTGGGGCACCTCCGGCAGCAGGTCCCGGGGACGCGTCTCCTGTTTCTCGACGCGTCCGAGGAATCGCTCATCCGGCGGTTCTCCGAAACCCGGCGGCCGCATCCTCTCTCGGGCGACCGCTCGCTTCTCCAGTCCCTGCGCAGCGAGCGCCAGATGCTCGAAGAGGTCCGTTCTGTCGCCGACGTCGTGCTCGACACCTCGGAGATGACGGTCCACGAGTTGAGGTCCTTCATTCAGAAGACCTTCGCCGTCAATCCGGACGAGGCGCGGATGGTCGTCTCGGCGACCTCGTTCGGGTTCAAGTTCGGAGTGCCACACGACGTCGATCTCGTCTTCGACGTGCGTTTCCTGAACAACCCGCACTTCGTCCCGGAGCTGAAGGGAAAAACGGGATCGGATGCGGCCGTCGCGGCTTACATCGAAAGCGATCCGGAGACGGCGCCCTTCCTAGAGAAACTCACCGGGTTCTTCGACTACCTGCTGCCGCTCTATGAGCGCGAACACAAGAGTTACCTCTCGATCGCGATCGGCTGCACGGGCGGAAAGCACCGTTCTGTGTACGTCGCGGAACGGTTGGCGGAGGCACTGAAGGAGCGCGGCTTCCCGGTCCGGGTCTCGCACCGGGACGCGACCCGCCAGTGACGCCTCGGGTCTTCGCATGATCGGAGTTCTGCTGGTCACCCACGGACGGCTTGCGGAGGAGTTACGGGACGCCGCGCTGACGATCCAGCCGGAGATCGCGCGCATCGTGGCGGTCGCACTGGAGTGGAATCAAACGGGGGAGGATGCCCGCGAACGCATCGCCTGTGGATTGAAAGAGGCGGACGGCGGCGACGGGGCGGTGATTCTGACCGACATGTTCGGGGGCACACCGACCAACCTGACGCTGTCGTTCCTCCAGAAAAATCGCGTCGAAATCGTGACGGGCGTCAACCTGCCCATGGTGCTGAAATGTGCCGCGCTTCAGGACAGCGGCAGGAGCGTCGTCGAGATCGCCCACTTCGCGAAGGATCGCGGGCAGCGTTCCATCTGCGTCGCCTCGGATCTTCTGGCGGACGAAGACGCGGCCTCGGCCGCCGCGTTCGAGAGGGGAGAGGGATGATCGAGCGAGATCTCGCAATCCGGAACAGGCTCGGCCTTCATGCGCGGGCGGCGGCGAAGTTCGTGCAGACCGCGAGTCGATTTCGTTCCGCCGTGAAGGTCCGCAAGAACGGCGAAGAGGTGGACGGGAAGAGCATCCTGGGGATTCTCCTGCTCGCCGCCTCCCAGGGCACCCACATCACTCTGTACGTCGCGGGCGAGGATGAATCGGAAGCCTTTGCCGCCGTCGAGGACCTCGTGGCCCGAAGCTTCGACGAGGAAGAATGAGAGCGACTTGAGCCACGCCGGCCGGTCGAACGGGCGCTTGCAGGCCCGGTCCCGGGCCGACCCTTGCTCGGATCCGTCCCGATGAACAGCGTTCTCCGGGGTCTTCCGGTTTCCCGCGGGATCGCGGTCGGCCGAGCCGTCATCCTCCGTTTTGCCGGATTGCCGGCGTTTCGCCTCTCGATCGACCCGTCATCGCTCGACGCGGAAGAGCGGCGGCTGCGACGTGCCGCGCGGGCCGCTTCCGAGGAGTTCCTGCAGCACTCCCGGGATTCGGTGGGAGAGATGGGGAGCGAGCTCGCGGCGATTCTCGAGGCGCATGGGCTGATCGCCGCCGACGAGACCTTCCTTTCCGCGATCGTCGAGCACATGAGCCGCGAACGGGTCAATGTCGAATGGGCTCTCGCGGCGGTCGCGCGCGATTTCGGGGGTCGGCTCGAGAAGGCCGACTCGGCAGCGATGCGCGAGAGGGCCGCGGACATCACCGATGTGGCGCGGGAAATCGCGGCGCACCTCTCGACGTCCGGGAAGCGCGCCCTCGAAACCGATTTGCCGCGCGGGTCGATCCTCGTGGCCGACGAGCTTTCACCCGTCAACGCGGCGCGGCTCGATCCGAGGCGAGTCCGCGCCCTCGCACTCGAGCGGGGCGGTCAGGCTTCTCACGCCAGCATCATCGCGCGCTCCTTCGGTCTCCCCGCCGTCGTCGGGCTCCTCGGGATCTGCGACGGCATTTCGCCGGACCGGCCGATCGTCGTGGACGGAGATCGAGGCACCGTCGAGCCCGCGCCTTCCAAGGGGAGGCTGCGCCAGGCGCTCCTGCAGGTGGCCGAGTCGCGGGAGCGCGCGCGGCGGCTGCGTAATCGCACGGCGGGCGCGGCGGCAACGCGCGACGGCGTCCGGGTCGTCGTGCGCGCCAACCTCGAGCTTCCGGAGGAGGTCGCTGCCCTCGAGCGCTGGCACGCCGAGGGCGTCGGTCTCTTTCGGTCCGAATTTCTTTACCTGAAGGCAGCGCCGCGAACACCGGGCGTCGAAGAACAGCGCGCCGCTTACGAAGAGCTCCTCGCGGCCGCGGCTCCGCACCCCGTCGTGATCCGCACGTACGACCTGGGAGGCGAGAAGGGCATCGCGCCGGCGGCGGGCGAGAACCCGGCCCTGGGCCTCCGGGGGCTTCGCTATTGCCTCGCACATCCGAAGCTCTTCGACGAGCAGCTGGCCGCCCTCTGCCTCGCCTCGGCCCGCGGAGACCTGAAGATCCTGCTGCCGATGGTGACCTCTCTCTCGGAGCTCCGAAAAGCGCGTCTCCGATTGGCGGAAGTTGCGGCCGCGCTTCACGTCACGAAGATCCCTCAACTCGGCGTCATGATCGAAGTCCCTTCGGCCGCCCTGCTCGCCGATCGACTGGCGGAAGAGTCCGATTTTTTTTCGATCGGGACGAACGATCTCGCCCAGTACGGCCTCGCGGTCGACCGCGCGAATCCCGAGGTGTCGTCTCTCTACAGCCCGCTTCACCCGGCGATTCTCCGCATGATGAAGTTTGTCGTCGAAGCCGCCGCCGCGAGAAGCCGTCCGATCGCGGTCTGCGGCGAGATGGCCTCCGAGACCTCCGGCATCCGGGCAATCGTCGGTCTGGGAATCCGGGAGCTTTCGGTCACCCCTGTGGCGATCCCCGGAGTGAAAGAGACCCTGGCCCGCGTAGATTCCGCGCGCGCCGCCGAATTGATGGCCCGTGCGCTCGCCTGCTCCGAACCCGGGGAAATCGAGAAGATCTTCAAGAGCGCTTCCGACGGCGACTCGCGGCGCGAGGCCGCCGCGCGCGTCCGGCCGGACCTGGCAGAAGAAATCAGAACGTGAGGGAAATATGAGACGAGTCGCAAAACCGTGGGGGCACGAGCTCGTGTTTGCGGAGACCGACAGGTACGCCGGCAAGATCCTCCATATCGACGCAGGCCACCGCCTGTCGCTGCAGTACCATGAGCGCAAGGACGAGACCCTCTTCGTGTTGAACGGCGAGGTCGCGCTGTCCGTGGAGATCGACGGCAAAATGCAGGAGATCCGGCTGAAAAAAGGCGAGACGTTTCGCATTCGAGCGGGAGTCCGCCACCGCCTCGGTGCCGAAGCCGATTGCGATCTGGTCGAGGTTTCCTCGCCGGAGCTCGACGATGTCGTCCGGCTCGAAGATGCGTACGGCCGGCAGGGAACGACTGCCCCATGACCCTCCGGACCCTGCGACGCATCATCCTCGGAGCCGCCTTCCTCGTCCTCCAGGGAATCACGGCTTCGGCCGTTCCCGCGTCTCCAACGCCGACCCCCGGGCCCCGGCTCTCCGGAGGGTTCGGTCGGACTCCCGTTCCGGGCTCGCCGGACGGCCAGTCGCTCGCCGACGTCGTCCGCGCGGCCGGCGGCTCCCGCCACAGCCGGGAGCAAAAACCCGTCGCGATCACAAACGACAGCCTGGTAAAAGATCCGTCCCGGGGCCGGCTCTCTACGGCGAAAGCGCGTCCGACGCCCGTGAGCGGTCCCGCCGCCTCGGCCCCCTCGGAGCCCGCCGCCCCGACGGCAACAGCCGTCCCTGTCCTCGCGCCTTCGACGCCCGGAAGCGAGGAGGCGAAGTGGAGAGACGCGGCCCACGCCGCTCGCCGCCGCGTCGAGGAACTGACCGCGCAACTCGCGGCGCTCGAAGCTGAGACGAAACAGCTGGCGAACGATTTTTACCGGTGGGACGACGGGCAATATCGTGACGGCGTGATCAAGCCCGCATGGGACAGAAAGCGGGAGGAGCTCGAATCGACGAAAAGAGATCTGAGCCGGGCCGAGGCGGAGCTGGCGGACTTGCCGGAGAAAGCCAGGCGCGCCGGCGCCCTGCCGGGCTGGCTGCGCGAATGAGTTCTGTGGTAATAAACGGTTCAAAATCAGCTTGTTACGGCACGTACAGGGTGGAAACCTGGGGCTGCCAGATGAATGTCCTGGACGGCGAACGGATGTCCGGACAGCTCGACGGGCGGGGGTATCTCCCCGCCGGCGATCACGAGGATGCCGACATCGTGCTCTTGAACACCTGCGCGGTACGCGAAAAGGCGGAGGCCAAGGTCTACAGCGCTCTGGGTGTCCTGGCCCGCCGGAAACGCGAGCATCCCGAGATGGTGATCGGCGTCACGGGCTGCGTCGCCCAGGTCGAAAAGGACGAGATCTTGGAGCGCGCGCCCTTCGTCGACTTCGTTCTCGGCACCGGACAGATCGAACGCGCGGGAGAAATCGTGGAGGAGATCCGCCGCGAGCGGCGCCGGATCCTGGCGACGGACCTCCCAACGGATTCTCCGGTTTATCGGTTCGATCAGATCCGGCGCGGCTCGCCCTTTCAGTCGTTCGTGACCGTTATCGAGGGCTGCGATCAGTTCTGCACTTTCTGCATCGTGCCATTTACCCGGGGCCGGGAACGCAGTCGGCGCGGGGCGGAGATCTTAGCCGAGGTGCGCTCCCTCGTCGAAGGCGGCCACGGAGAGGTCATGCTCCTCGGACAGACCGTCAACGCGTACCTGGATCCTGACGAGAAGTTCGGCCTGGGAGAGCTTCTGCGCAGGGCCGCCCGGGTGCCGGGTCTGCGGCGTCTGCGTTTCATTACGTCGCACCCGAGCCTCGTGGACGACTCTTTAGTAGAGGCCATGGCGGCGGGAATCCCCGTCGCTCCGTACCTTCACCTCCCCGCGCAGTCCGGATCGGACCGGATTCTCTATCGGATGAAGCGGCGGTACGACAGGGCCGGGTACATGGCGACGATCGAACGTTTCCGACGGGCCGTGCCGGAAATCGCTCTCTCCTCGGACTTCATCGTGGGCTTCCCGGGAGAGACGGAAGAAGACTTTGACGCCACGCTCTCCCTGATGCGCGAGGCGCGCTTTGCCCACGTGTTTGCGTTCCGATACTCGCCGCGTCCTGGGACCGCGTCCGCGCGGTGGGGGAGTGAGCAGGAAATACCCGGGGAAGTCGCGGGGGAAAGACTGGCCCGGCTCCTCGCTCTTCAGGAGCAGATTCAGGCGGAGATCAATGGCAGCCTGGTCGGCCAGCGGTTCGAGGTCCTTGTGGAGAACCTCGACCGCAAAGGTCTCCTGCGGGGGCGAACCGCCTGCAACCGCGTGGTCCACATCGAAAACGGCGACGGAGCCGCGGCCCCCGGAAGCTACGTCGACGTGGAGATCGTCCGGGGATTGCCCAACTCCCTGATCGCCCGGATCCCGTTACGAACGCCCTCGGTCGGTCTCCCGGAGGAGCACCCATGGTGAAAATGGAGATCAAAGGCCTTCTGATGGACCCGGTGAGCAACATGCCGGTGGTCATTCTTCGGGACCAGAACGACGGGGCATTCCTGCCGATCTGGGTGGGGATTTTCGAGGCCAACGCGATCGCCATCGAGATGGAGAAGATCCAGGCGCCGCGCCCTATGACCCACGATCTTCTCCACAATGTCCTCGCTACGCTCGGAGTACACGTGGATCGGATCGTGGTCAACGAGCTCAAAGAGAACACGTTTTTTGCCCGCCTTCATCTCTCCCGAGGCGAAGAGCGGTGGACGGTTGACAGCCGCCCGAGTGACGCGATCGCTCTGGCGCTGCGCGCGCAGGCGGAGATCTTCGTGGAAGAAGACGTCTTAGAGCGCAGCAAGACGATCCGTGCCGAGGGGGCCTCGGATCCCGAGAAGCTGAAGAAGTGGCTGGAAGAAGTGAATCCGGAGGACCTCGGCAAATACCGGATGTGATCCGCATCCGTGTCTTTTTTTAAGGGCGCCCCGCTTCGGCGGACAAACATCGCGAACTCGAAACTGAGAACTGATACTTTCTTCCCCGGTGATCATCTCCGTCACGAATCAAAAGGGTGGCGTCGGCAAGACAACCACGGCCATCAACCTCGCCGCCGCACTCGCCTCCAAGGGGATGCGCACCCTGCTCATCGACCTGGATCCTCAGGCGAACAGCACCATGTCGTACGTCGACCGGCGGACTGTCGACAAGTCAATGTTCGATGTGCTCACGGAATCCACCGTTTCGCTCCAGGACGTGGTCCGCAAGTCCGAGGTCCCCAATCTGGACATCGCCCCGGCGCGCATTGCGCTGGCCAAAATCGAGTCGAAGCTCCTGGGAGAGATCGACGGGCACTTCCGCCTGCGTGACAAAATCGACGGAGCAAGAAGCGACTACGACGCGATCCTGATCGACACCCCTCCCACTCTGGGGATGATCACGGTAAATGCGATGGTCGCGTCTTCCCACATCCTGATCCCGATTCAGTCCTCATACTTCGCCCTGGAAGGGACGGACGATCTGCTCGAAACCATAGAGAAGATCAAAGCCCGGCCGAACCCGACGCTGCGAATTCTCGGCGTCGTGGTCACGTTGCACGACCGCCGCACGGTCATCGGAAAAGACGTCTACGAGCAGATCGCGACCGTCTTCGGCGACAAGGTCTTCAAAACCACCATTTCAAAAAGCGTGCGTTTGGAAGAGAGTCCGGCGCATCGAGAATCGATCTTTACTTTCGCGCCGCGCTCGAGCGGGGCGGCGGAGTATTACTCCCTTTCCGAGGAGGTGCTGTCCCGTGTCTAAGAGAAGAGGACTCCCGGTGGAGGCGCGGATGCAGCACGACTCTCATTTCGTCGAATCGCTGTCATCGCGATTCGGGGGCTCGCTCGGGCGATGGATCTCGATGGAAGAGATCGAAACCAATCCGGAGCAGCCGCGCACGAACGTCGGAGATTTGACCGAGCTGCGACGATCGATCGAAGCGAGGGGCGTCCTCGAGCCCCTCCTCGTCAAGCCGATCGCGGACGGAAGGTTCCGAATCATCGCGGGGGAGAGGAGATTCCGCGCGGCGATGGAAGCGGGCCTGACGGAAGTCCCATGCATCGAGCTCGACGTTCCGGAAAACGAGGTCGTCGAAATCGCTTTGATCGAGAATCTTCACCGTCGCGATCTTCATGCTTTTGAGGAGGCGGAAGGGTACTCGTCTCTCGCCGCGAAGCACGGCTACACGCAGCAGCAAATCGCCGATTCGGTCGGCAAGTCGCGCGTATCGGTGACGGAAGCGATGACGCTCCTCTCAATCCCTGAAGACCTCCGTGATGAATGTCGGCGCGCCGACATCACGGCGCGTTCCGTCCTTTTACAGATCGCGCGACTGGACGATCCGGAAAAAATGCGCGACGCCATCGAAGCCGTCGCATCGGGATCTACGCGAGACGATCTGCGCGCGCAGAAAAAAGAGGGGGCGCCTCTGCCGGAAAGAGCTCCGCGATTTTCCTTCGTCTACAAACCCGAGGGAGCGCCGTTCAAACTCAATCTCTCTTTTCAGAAATCTACAGTGGAGAAGAGCGAACTGATCGAAACGCTGCGCGACATCATCGAGCAGCTCGAGAGCGGCGAGATCAAATTGGAAGATCCGAAGCCCACGCACTGACGCGACTGTCGAGAAGCGGCGGATTCATCAAGACGCTCGGACACGGGGAACGCGCCTTTCGACGCCACGCCGAAACCCATTTGGCGGAAAGACCCCTTGAGCGGACGTCGGCGAACGGCTCAACCGGGGCGACAAGGCCAGGCATGACCCGGGCGCCGGGAGGCCCCCGCGCCCCAGTCCAGAGTCCGATAAGATACATTATGTAAAATCGCCAGCCGTTCGAGGCTTGAGCGCCGAGATCGGGTTCCTGGCCAGGTTCGCCTCAAGAAGCCACCCTGCCGGGCGATTTTGCATAATGTCCCCGGACTCTGTGAAGTCCGGCAGCGCTGGGCGGGTCCGAGACGAATCTGGCGCGCACCGGTGTGGCTTCTCGCCGACCCGGCGGGACTTCACAGAATCCGGAACCTTCCCCCGATAACCCGCCGAATTCACCCTGCCGGCGATCTTGCAGACCCCGGGATGTCGGGCCTCGGGCGGTCGCCGACCATACCCAGCACCCCATCCGCCCCGGCTCCCAACCGCAACCGCCTTTCGCCCTTCGCCGTTCGCCCTTGACCCCGCCCCGCCCCGCTCGCCCCCTCCCACACCTCCTGATAACTTGTTCCACAATGCGCCTCATCTCCCGGTCGGTACTGCGCGAGATCTGGCCCCCGTTTCTTCTGGGTTTCTCGGCATACACGTTCATCCTTCTGGTGCGGACGATCTATTTCCTGGCGGACTTTTTCGTCCGGCGCAGCGCCACCTTGCCCGAGGTTCTGTGGCTCGTGGTTCTGTCTCTGCCCTGGATCATCGTGCTGACGCTTCCCATGGCGTTTCTCCTCGGCGTCTTGATCGGCATCGGACGGCTTTCCGGAGATTCCGAAATTGTCGCGCTTCGGGCCTGCGGGGCCGGCCCCGGAGCGATCGCCCGGCCGGCCCTGACGGCGGCGTTTGTCCTGGCCGGGGTCGTCTTCGTCTTTTACAATGTGGTCCTCCCCAGGGCGAACGACACCCTCACCCGGAACCTGGCCCGCGTAGCGGCCACGTCGGTCGTCAACGTCGTACAGCCGCGGACCTTCCGCGAAGTCCGGCCGGGCCTGACGCTCTTCTTCGACCGGACCTCTCCCGACGGGCGTTCGCTCGAGGGAGTGTTTCTTCAGATCGGAGAAGAGGAGAAATCGCAGCAGATCATCGTCGCCCGCAGAGGGACCTTGAACCTCGAAGGCGACCATCTCTGGCTCGACCTCGTCTCTTCCACTCTGCACGATTTCAACCCCGCGGACCCTTCCCGTTACCGCACCAACCGCAACGAAACGCAGCGAATCCTGCTTGCGGGCGACGTCGGCAATCCCGTCTCCACGCAGGTTTCGTTTGACAAGGCCCTCCGCTCGCAATCGCTGTCGGAGCTTCTGGCAACCGTCCGGGAGGGCTCAAAGCTCCCTCCCGAGCAGTACCGCCTGGCCTGGGTCGAGATCCACAAAAAGCTCTCCATTCCGTTCGCGTGTCTCGCCTTCGCGATCGTGGGCATTCCGCTCGCGGAGACCTCCCGGCGGGGAGGCAGGGGCAGCGGCTTCGCCCTGTCGCTCGCATTGATCGTGCTTTACTACGTGCTGCTCTCGAGCGGGGAGACCTGGGCGCAGGAAGGGCGGCTTTCTCCAGGGGTCGCGATCTGGCTTCCCAACGTCGTCCTTCTCTGTCTCGGCGGAGCCGCCATGGTGCGCGGGGGCCGGGAACGGGGACGCTGGGGATTTCTGCGGCGGCCGCGAGCCGCCGGAGAGAAACCGGAAGTGGCGCGCCCGGAACCGGCGCGCCGGTCCGCCCTGTCGGGTCTCCTGCGCTTCCCCACCCTTCTCGACCGGTACGTTCTGGGCCGGTTTCTTTCCGTGTTCTTCTTAGTCGCCGCATCGGTGCTTCTGCTCGCGGTCATCGTCGACTACGCCGAGCACATCGACAAGATCGCGAAGAACCGACCCAGCGCGGACGTCATCCTCGGGTACTACCGCAATTTTCTCCTGACGATCTCGCTGCAGATCGCCCCGTTCGGAATCCTCCTCTCCACTCTGATCGCGCTCGGCATTCTGTCGCGCAACAACGAGGACACGGCTTTTCGCGCAAACGGCGTGTCGCTGCATCGTCTCGGCGCTCCAATCGTTGTCCTGGCCGTGCTCGCGGCGGGTCTGGCGTTCGCGGCGGGCGAGTACATCGTCCCGGCGGCTCAGCGGAAACAGGCCCAATACAAGAACATCATTTATGGCCGGCCCGTGGATTACGGGCTGTCGACCCCGACCGAACGGCGATGGCACTACGGGCCCGGCCGCGCGATATGGCACCAGGACGCCACCGACCCGGAAAAGGGCATCCTCCTCTCGCCCAGCGTGTTTCAGTTCTCCGACAGCTTCGAGGTCACGCGGCGCGACTCGGCTCGGGAAGCGGCGTGGGACGGCAGGCTGTGGGTCTTGCGCCAGGGCTGGAGCCGCACCTTCGGGATCTCATCCGAGGCCTCCTACCGCACGTATCTCGAGGAGCGCGTCGGCGGAGATCCGCCGAAGACCTTCACGCGCGATCGCCGGGGCGCCGACGAGATGCGGTTTCGCGAGCTGCAGCGCTACGCGCGGCGGTTGAGAGCGAGCGGCTATCCGACGAGTGTCTTAGACACCGCGCTCCACGCCAAGCTCTCGACTCCCCTGCTGATTCCCCTGCTGGCGCTCCTCGCCGTTCCGTTCGCCTTCCGGATCGGCAAAAAAGGCACGCTCGCCGGAATCGGCGTGGGCCTGGGGCTCGGGATGGTGTTCCTGATCGCGGGCGCTTTTTTCACGAAGGTGGGAGAGGTCGGCGCGCTCCCGGCCGTCCTCGCCGCTTGGTCGCCCGCGGTGCTCGCCGCGATCGCCGCGACGTGGCTGCTGCTGCGCCTTCGGACCTGAGAGCCCGCCATCGCTCGGGCGTCGTCTCCTCGCCGGTGAGGCGCGCCGGCTCGACGGAGGACCTAGAAAACCTGTCCGCTCGAGAAAGAGACCAGGAACCCCCGCCGCCCGCGGGCGTCCGGGTTCAGCGCGTACGCGACGTCGAAACGCAGGACGCTGTTCGTCGACGCGCGCGTGATCGCGATCCGCAGGCCGACCCCCACATCGCTCTTGAAGTCCCGAAATCGCAGCGGCCGACCCGCCGGCGTCGCCGCCCCGGTATCGAGAAAGACCGCCGCTCCGGGGGAGAAGAGCTGCAGGAACTCCCGACCCAGAAAAAAACGCTGTTCCGCGTTCCAGACGAGGCGCTTGTCTCCTTCGAAGGCATACAGCCGGTATCCCCGGAGACCGTTCTGCCCGTCCGCGAAGAACTGCACGTCGCGGTCGAGGTTCCACCCGCGATCAAAAAGGAGACGCGAAACGAAGGTCTCGAGCATCGAGCCCGAGAATTTGTGAGCGAAGAAAAGACTCCCGGAGACGATTTCGTTGGCCGGCGCTCCGTCCCAGCGCGTTTCATAACCGAGCCTCGCCGTCAGAAAGCTTTCGTCCGCTATACGCCAACCCTGAGAAAGGGCGAGGCGCACGAGTCCCGTGGTTCTGGCGCCGCGCGAGCCTGAAGGCGACGCGCCGATTTCGGCCGTGATCCTGCGACCGAGGTTGAAGTCCTCGTATCGCACGTCCCGATTGATGTAGTTCATTTTCAGGTACGCGTTTTGAACGTCCTCGTATCCGAGTGTCACGAATCGGAACCGCCGGTCGGCGGGAAGAACCGCGGAGGGACTCGTTTTCAGAAGCTCGAATCGGTCCTCGAATCCGCGAAACCCGAGAAAAAGCCGGCGCGCTCTCGCGTCGGTGGCCTCGAGCGCCACGCCGTAGTGCGCCGTGACCTCCTGGTGTCGCTGGCGATATCGCGACAGCGTTTCTCCATTGGCGAAGATCCGGGCGTTCAACGTCAGCCGGTCCAGGAGGAGGTCGGCGGCGCGACGGTCGACGAACGAAACGAACGGCCGCCCGACGAAAACGCGGCTCTCGGTGCCGTCGGAATTCGACGAATACGCGAAGTCGCCTTTCCAGTAAGCGCCGAGGAGGTACGGGTCCGTGTAATCGATGACCCGATTCGTACGCTCCGGCCCCTTGTCGTAGCCGAGGGCGATCTGGCGTCCCGTCCCGAGAAAATCCTTTTCCTGCAGATCGAACCCGTACGTCGTCACGCCGCCTTTTCCGCCGAACGAGAGACCCGGCTGCGTGGTCCAGGAATCCTGAGTGACGATCTCGACGTCCGCGACACCATCGCGCGGAGGGAGCGCGCGGACCGACGCGGCCTTCAAAAACGGAAGGGCACGCAGGTTGCGTTCCGTCTCGGCGAGTCTCGCGGGATCCAGGACGTCGCCCTCGTGGAAGAGAAGGAATTTGCGGATGACGTTTTCCGAGGTCGAGAAGCGGACGGCGTCCGCCGTCCTGTAGAGCCAGCCTCGCGCGGCCTCTTCCGGCGAATACACGTCGAGCGCTCGGATGCGGATTTCGCCGATGCGCGGCCCGCCGGCGTCCCCGGAGACCGACTCCGGCGCCGCGGTGCAGACGGCGACGAGCAGAAGTCCGACGAGCAGCGTCGCGCGCGCGGCCCTCACCGGGGTGGTTCTCGAAAGCTCAGAAGCCGCGCGCGCGGGCCGTCTTGAACCGAAGAGGCCCTATCGGGTTGCTGAAAAAGGGTGAGAAGGGGCGTTGCGAGCGCCGCCCCGCCGGCTGCAGGGAGCCGCGACGAAGGCGATGCAGTGGCATCCCGCGCCGGGACGGCGCGTTAGAACCCGTCGAGCGGCAACTCCCCAGAGGGTGCCGCGCCGCCGCAACCGCTTGCGCCTGACCTCTTGCTCCCTCATCCTCACAATGAAAAGTTTCGCTTCCACTCAGCTCCACCTTCATCGCCATCTGCGAAAGGCCGGACAGGATGGCCGCATCCATTTTTCAGCAGCCTGCTAGTGTCCCGAGTCATAAGTCATGGAACATAATATTGGCCTCGTGGGTTTTCGGTATACAGAAGGGAGATACCGATGCGACGAGGCCGACCGATTCCGGAGTTGGAGCTGACCGTGGAGGAACGGTAGACACTGCAGCG
>JBBSGZ010000002.1:0-72154 GCA_038253555.1 Thermoanaerobaculia bacterium | reverse complement strand
TCTGTCCGAGTAATGCTAAAAACCGAGATCTCGGGGGTACTGAAACCCCTCGGCACGTGACGATCGGGCGTTAGGGGCCAACTGTGGCGAAAAAGAGTTTTCACTTTCTCTCGTTTTCGATTACCTGGACGGGCTCCTAGCCGACCTCGGTCAACTCCTCGGCTTTCTACGATGGTTGAGGCCACCCTCGATTGGAGATCGGAGAATCGAGCCTTCGCAGCGTCCCACATTGCGTCCCACCGAACGAGGAGAACAGCGGCGAATCGGTGCGAATGGCGCTCATGACCCGCTACGGCCTGACCTCACAGAAAGGCGCTCTAACATTGAGTTTTATCAACTCCGATGAACTGATACGAATGCCGACGAATCATTGGAAAGGGACGCTCGTCGCTCTTTCAAGGCCGACGCACGGGTTCGAATCCCGTTGGGGCCGCCATCACCATTCTCTCTGCCGCGCGCTCCTGCGCCGTGTCGGACACGACTGGCTTCCGTGAGCGGAGGGGCCGTGTGGCCCCCCGAACCCCCCGGAGGCCGACGCACGGGTTCGAATCCCGTTGGGGCCGCCACTTCTCTTCAAAGGACTTAGCCCCGGTTCCCGCCCGCGGCGTTTTCTTCCGGCGCGCAGCCCTCGCGCAGCCGGTTTGAGTTTTTCGCAGATCCGACGAGCTCGACGGCGTCCCGGAGATGGGCCGGAGAGAGGTGCGCGTAGCGGATCGTCATGCGGATGTCCGCGTGGCCGAGAAGCTCCTGGATCGTCCGCAGAGGTGTCCCGGCGATCGCCAGCCAGGAGGCGAAGGTGTGCCGAATCGAAACCGGCGTGGTGCCTCCATGACCGCTCAAATCAGGCGCGGCGATGAGGAAAGGCTCCACGGACTAAAATCCCAATGTCTTGCCGCTTTTCTCCGGTACCCGGCTCGGGCCTTACGAGATCGTCTCCCCGCTCGGCGCGGGCGGGATGGGAGAGGTCTACCGAGCCCGGGACCCTCGACTCGGCCGCGAGGTGGCGATCAAGGTGCTGCCGGCCTCGCTCTCGCAGGACCCGGACCGCCTGCGACGCTTTGAGCAGGAGGCGCGGGCGGCAGGGTTGTTGAACCACCCCAACATCACCGCCGTCTACGACATCGGAACGCAGGACGGGTCGCCGTACGTCGTTCAGGAGCTCCTCGAAGGGGAAACGCTGCGCAGCAGGCTCGCGGGAGGAGCGTTCACCCACCGCAAGGCGCTCGGCCATGCTCTCCAGTTCGCGCACGGTCTGGCTGCCGCGCACGAGAAGGGGATCGTGCATCGTGACTTGAAGCCGGAGAACGTTTTCGTGACGCGCGACGGGCGAGTCAAGATCCTCGACTTCGGACTGGCCAAGCTGGCGGGAGAGAATTCCGAAAGCGGCGAGCAAAGCCGTCTGCCGACCGCATCTCCGGAAACAGAGCCTGGGATGGTTCTCGGCACGCTCGGGTACATGTCGCCCGAACAGGTCCGAGGGCGACCCTCCGATGCGCGATCGGACATCTTTTCTTTCGGGGCGATCCTTTACGAAATGCTGTCGGGCAGGCGTGCCTTCCGAGGCGACACCGCCGCGGACACGATGAGCGCGATTCTCAAAGAGGAGCCGCCCTCGCTCTCCGCGACTCAGAAAGAGATCCCTCCTGGTCTCGAACGGATCGTCTCCCATTGCCTGGAGAAGAACCCCGAGGAGCGCTTTCAGTCGGCGCGGGACCTCGCGTTTGACCTGGAGTCCCTGTCCGGCGTGACCGGAATCCCGGTTGCCGGCAGATCCGTTCCGACACGAATCCCCCGCCGGGGGCAGCTCGGCCTCGTCGTTGCCGCGGCGGCGGCGCTGGCTCTAGCGGCAATTCTTGTCTCGAGAGGCCGTTCGGGCGGGTCCATCGACTCGATCGCTGTTCTTCCATTCGCCAACGGAAGCAGAGATCCGAATACCGAATACTTGAGCGACGGGATCACGGAAGGCGTCATCAACACCCTCTCCCGACTCTCTCACCTTCGCGTGATCGCGCGGTCCACGGCGTTTCGTTACAAGGCGCGGGACGTGGATCCACAGAGGGCGGGACGGGACTTGAACGTGCAGGCGATCGTGACGGGCCGCGTGGTCCAGCGAGGGGACACGCTCGCGGTCCAGGCCGAGCTCGTCGACGTTGCTAACGGGACGCAGCTCTGGGGCAACCACTACGACCGGAAGCTCTCGGAGATCCTGGGACTTCAGGAGTCGATCTCGAAGGAGATCTCGGAAAAGCTGCGCCTGCGCTTGAGCGGAGACGAAAAACAGAAGGTCGTCAAGCTGGACACGGCGAACACGGAGGCCTATCAGTTCTACTTGAAGGGCCGATATGCCTGGGAGAAGAGAACCGAAACGGAGCTTGCGAGGAGCATCGAGTACTTCGAGAAGGCGATCGAAAAGGACCCTTCTTACGCGCTCGCGTACTCGGGGCTGGCGGACGCCTACGCCGTTCTTCCGGCCTACAGCATCCTCGGGCCGGAAGAGGCCTTTCCGCGGGCAAGAGCGGCGGCGCGCAAGGCTCTGGAGATCGACGACGGCCTGGCCCACGCGCACGCCACGCTTGGTGTCGTGTTGACGGACTATGAGCACGATTGGAGCTCCGCCGAGGCCCAATACAGGAAAGCGATCGAGCTCGATCCCAACGACGCGACGGCGCACCACTGGTACGGGCTTCAGCTGATCGGGCTCGCCAGATCTGAAGAAGCGGTCCGAGAACTGCAACGCGCCAGGGAGATCGACCCATTCTCCGCGATCATTCAGGTCAACCTCGCCAGAGCGTTCCTCTACGCGCGTCAGTACGATCGCGCGATCGAGGAGACCCGCAAGGCGAGGGGGTTGGATACGAGTTTTGCACCGACGCATCTCCTCGCGGGCGAGGTGTACGCAGCCAAGGGAATGACCCAGGAAGCGATCGACGAGTTTCGAGCCGCGGCGACCGTTGTTGGCGGCTCCGCGTTCGGGCTCTTCTCCCTGGGCCGCGCGCAGGCGCTGGCCGGCGATCGAGCCGGTGCGCAGAAGACGATCGAGCAGCTGATATCGCTCGCCGGGACGCGCTACGTTTCGCCCGGTTCTATCGCGGCGATTTACCAGAACCTCGGCGAAAAAAACGCCGCTCTCGAGTGGCTCGAAAAGGCCTGCAAGAAGCGGACTTTCGAATCCCTTTTCGTCAAGGTAAACCCTGCTTTTGACGACCTTCGCGGCGATCCCCGATTCGGGCAGCTGCTTCGCTGCATGAATCTTGCGTCCTAGTCTCGTTGGATGCGCCGCTGCTGATCCAAGATTCGAACCGGCGTAGATCCGCCGGAGGTCGGCCTCCCAACCGTGACACTGAAAGCCCGGCGCACCCGTTTTGCGAGCTTGGGAGTTCCGTGACCGGTAAGCGGGTCCTCACGGCTGATCTCTTAGAGGCCACCATGAGTTGCCCCGGCCCCGAAAATCACCGCGCGCGGATCAGCGAGCTCCAAGGATACAAGGAGGAGGGCCGTGAGGGATCCGAAGCCGTGATTTCTGTCTCGCAGGTCCGCTTCACCCCTGCGGGTCAACGTCGGCTCGAGCATGCCGAGAAGCCGGTTGCGAGGGCCTCGGCAGGCATCTTCGGTTACGAGATTTGACCGAGTACCGGATCACGATCGGCTTCTGATACCTCGATCCCACGGTCACGCCTGCGGGACATGTCCCGCGCCGCCCCGCCCGGCTTTGCCAGAATCTCCCGCTCCGTCCGAAGCCTCACCACCTCCCGACGCAGCCGGCGAAGCTCCTCCCGCTCCTCGCTCGTCAAGCCGTCGCTACGCCGAACCTCGTCCACATCCAGCTGGCAAACCCCAGTTGCGCAGGTGCAACGATTCTTTGATGACACCAATTCGTACCGTGAGGGGGAGTGGCGAGCGGCCGTAGAGAACAGGGACGGTCGCGAAAGACTCGGGCTGCAGTCCACCTCGGCGACAACGGTGCCGGCGATCGTGATTCAGAACAAGACTGAAAACTTCTCACCCTCCGACAACACCTTGGTGGAGAAGCTTCCGGCGCTCGCGGCCGCGCTCCCGGCGCTTACAAGGTAGACAAGGGTCGATTCGAGCGAGGAGTGCCTTTATCGTTTATCTCCCGGTGGCCGATACGTTATCGACGAGGCCTTTTGCATCGCTGCGAGCGTCTCCTCAACGGTCAGCAGGACAGTCGTGTGGAAGGAGCTCAGCGCTCCGCCGGCGCTGATCGCTATCGCCGTGGCTGCCATCGAGACGTTATCCGGTGCCTCCCACAGGTTGTATGCGTCGTGATCCCCGAAGGCGTACCAGAAACCGAGGCTCTTTCCGCCGACCGCTTCGATGTATTGCTTGGCAGCGGCTCGGCGGTCCTCGGGGTTCTTGATGAGCTTCGCCCATGTTGCCGGTGTGTAACTGAACCGGGTCAGGTAGAACGGCATCGGTCTTCCTCCTTCGTCATCCCGCCGGCGGTCAAAGAGTGCCGGATCAGATGTCCCTAGCATGTGCTTCGCGCGTCTACACCACAAGATCCCCGTCTTAGCAGCGAGGTGGAAGTCGCCCGGGCACTCAAGGCGCCCGCCCGGGAGACCGGCGGTAAATTTATTCCCAAGCCCTGGAACTGGACCAGAAGGCTCGCCGACCCATCCAGCAAGAGAAGGCGCGGCGATCACGTGAACTTCCTGGTCAACGCGTGCTAGCAGACGAACGTGACCTCTGCCCCTCCGCCGCACCAGGTGGCGACCACCTGCGGCATGATGCCCGCCAGGTTGGCGTTCCTCACTCGGGCCTGAGGGCGCGGGTCGGCGCCTCCGCGACGAAATCAATAGGGCGAGTTGCGAAAGTTCCGGGGCGCCGCGGAAGGCGGCTTCCGATTCTGTTCCGATTCTTCTCGACCCCGGGCGCCGTTCCGAAGCAAGATACGGGAATGGCTCGAATCTTCCGGCGCTTCACGTGGGTCCTGCTGGCGCCCGCTCTCGCGTGCTCCGACAAAAGCACGATCACCAATCCGACGACCGCAACCCCCGTGACGCCCTCGATCACGTTTCCGACGCCCATCGGACCAGGGGGAACTCCGGTTTCGACCGGGACCCCGCTGGTGCCGACGGCGGGTCCGACCCTGACACCCCGAACCACGACTCCGGTTCCGACCGCGCCTTCCGTCACCCCGGGAGGCGCGACCGCGACCCCCGTCGTTCCGACGGCGGGCCCTTCCGTCACGCCACGGACCACGACCCCGGCCCCGACGGCTCCCACGGCGACCCCCGTGATCACGGGAACTCCGCTCGCGCCGACCCCCACACCGCTCTTCACCGCCGTTCCGACCATCACTCCGGTGCCGACGATCACCCCCATGACGATCGGCAGCCCGACGCCGCCGCCCACCGCCACGCCACGGCCGACGCCGTAGGACGGTGCCGGCGTCCGGCCGGCGGTCCGGCGCGCGATTTTGGTGCGGAACCGGACAGACGGCCCGGTCCCGCCGGGAGACAGTGTCGTGTTCATGGGCCGCCCGATCCGTGAGATTCTCGTCCAGTTGGATCCGGATCAGATGGTCGTTTTCCAGGCCGAAGCCGACAGCATCGCGCTCTTCTCCCGGCCGGGAACCTCTTTTCCGGGAAGCGTGCTGGAAACGATCGCCTCGGGCGGAGTCGTCGCCTCGCTCGGTGCCTCATCTCCGACTAATCTGCGACGCCTTCGCATGCGGAGCGCCAGCGGAGAGGTGATCTTCGACGACCGGATCTTCGTCTATCTCGCTTAAGCCGCGCCGAGTCTTCGAGGCGTCTTTGGAGCCCGACCCATCAGACCCGGAGACGGTGCCGCCGGTCCGCGATCATTTTCGCGCTCGAAACCGCCTCGCGGTTGGACGCGTCACACCTCCGGCAGACGAGGGTAATGACCTTGCCTTCCTGAATCTCCACGGTCAGAGGGCGGTAGTTCCGCTGGCCGCAGAACCGGCACCCCCAGGAGAGAACCCTCACGTTGTCTCGTTCCATGTCTGGCCCTGTCCGCGCGCGTCGCGAAAGACCGTCGCTTCTCTGGCAAAGGATTGCGGGACGAACACCCGGGATGTCGCGCTCTATTCTCGCAGCAGCCCCCAATTTGAATCAATCCGTTTCGGCGCCGACACGCGCGGCCGGCGACGACATCGGCTTTCTCCCTCTCCCCGCGCCCGGGAGAGTAGTGGGCAGAAGGGCAGCGTCTCTCCCCGGCCATACGGGAGTCCGAAGCGCCCGTCAGCCTGAACCGTTCGCTGCCCCGCAGGCCGGCGCGCCTCTTTCTCGACTCAATCTGAAGAGGGCGGCTCGCAGTGGTTCATGTGCCGGGGTCGGCGAGCGCGCCGCCTCTGGACCCGAAAAAGCGGCGGAAACCCGGGACTTCAGCCCCCCATGACAATTCCGCCCGGAAGTTTTCCGGCCGTCCGATTTCCGTGTACGCAGGCGTACTAACCCGCGATATCTTCTGCGTTACCGTACGTTTCTCTTCCGAAGACGCGTTTTCAAGGAGCACAGTGGCCAGAACGACGGCGGCAAGGATTGCCTCCGCACCAAAAATTCCCCGGCGCGGCATTGGAAAGTCCCGCACCGGAATCGCCGGCCTCGACGAGATCACGGGCGGCGGGCTTCCCCGCGGGCGCCCGACGCTCGTATGCGGCAGCGCCGGCTGCGGAAAAACCCTTCTGGCGATGGAGTTCCTGATCCGGGGCGCGATCGAATTCAACGAACCGGGCGTTTTCATGGCCTTCGAGGAAACGGCGGAGGAGCTCGCGGAGAACGTCCGCTCCCTCGGGTTCGATCTCGACGAGCTGATCCGCAAAAAGAAGATCGTCGTCGACTACGTCCACATCGAGACCTCGGAAGTGGAAGAGTCGGGCGAATACGACCTCGAGGGGATCTTCATCCGCCTGGGGCAGGCCATCGACGCGATCGGCGCGAAGCGCGTCGTCCTCGACACGATCGAAGTGCTCTTCGGGTCCCTTCCCAACGAGGCAATCCTGCGGGCAGAGCTGCGCCGCCTGTTCCGGTGGCTGAAAACGAGGAAGGTGACGGCGGTCATCAAGGGAGAGCGGGGCGCCGGAACGCTGACCCGCCAGGGGATCGAGGAGTACGTTTCAGATTGCGTCATTCTCCTGGACCACCGGGTGAACGACCAGATCTCCACGCGCCGCCTGCGAATCGTCAAATACCGCGGAACGACCCACGGAACCAACGAATACCCCTTTCTGATCGACGAGTCGGGCATCTCGGTCCTGCCGATCACCACCGAAAGCCTGAAGCACAGCGTGAGCAACGAGCGGGTTTCGAGCGGTGTGCCTGCGCTGGACGCGATGCTCGCGGGAAAGGGGTTTCATCGGGGGAGCAGCATCCTCGTCTCGGGGACCGCGGGCACGGGCAAGACCAGCCTCGCGGCGCACTTCGCGCACGCGGCCTGCCGTCGAGGCGAGCGGTGCCTCTACTTCGCGTTCGAAGAATCCGAGAGCCAGTTTCTCCGGAACATGCGCTCGATCGGGATAAGCCTCGAGCCGCACGTCCGCAAGGGACTTCTTCGTTTTCGCGCGTCGCGCCCGACCCTCTACGGTCTCGAGATGCACCTCGCGACCATGCACAAGGCCGTGCAGGACTTCGATCCGAGCGTCGTCCTCATCGACCCGATCTCGAATTTCTCTTCCGGCGGAACGCAGAGCGAGTCGTCCGCGATGCTCACGAGGCTGCTCGATCAGCTCAAGGCCCGCCAGACGACGGTCTTCATGACGAACCTGACCACCGGGTCGGACACGATCGAGAGCACCGAGATCGGTATCTCTTCTCTCGTCGACAACTGGCTGCTGCTTCGCGACATCGAGCTGAATGGAGAACGCAACCGGGGCATGTACGTTCTGAAGGCCCGAGGTACGGCCCACTCGAACCAGATCCGGGAGTTCCTGCTGACGGACCGCGGCATTCAGCTCGAAGAGGTTTACGTCGGCCGCGAGGGTGTTCTCACGGGGTCGTCGCGCGTTGCCCAGGAAGCGCGCGAGCAGGAGGAGGCCCGGGCGCGGCGGGAAGAGGCGGAGGCGAAGCGCCGCGCCCTCGCCCGCCGCCAGCAGGCGCTCGAGGCGCAGATCGCGGGGCTTCGCGCCCAGTTCGAATCGGAACAGGACGATCTGAGGCGAACCGTCGCCGGGGAACAGGCGGAAGAGGAGCGAAGGCACGAGGAGCAGCGCCAGATGGAGCGCAGCCGAAAGGCGGCTCCCGTCGCCGATCGGAAGCGCCGAGCGCGCGGCGGTGGCCGATGAGGAAGACGGCCCCGAAGCCCGCCCGAAAACCGCGCGGGAAGGCTGGCGGCGTTCCGCCTGGCGGGCGATTCTGGGATCTGCGCCTTTACGTCGCGGGCCAGACCCCGAAGTCAATCACGGCCTTGAACAACCTGCGCCGGATCTGCGAAGAGCACCTCGAAGGCCGATATCGAATCCAGGTGATCGATCTCGTCAAGAATCCGAAGCTCGCGCGGGGGGACCAGATCGTGGCGATCCCGACCCTCGTTCGAAGTGTTCCCGCGCCGCTCCGGCGGCTGATCGGAGACCTTTCGAGCACCGAGCGGGTTCTCGTCGGGCTCGACGTGCGCCCCGCGACGAATCGGGAAGAGGGCCGGAGAGCTCAGGGTTAGAGGGATTTCGAGAAAAGGCGAGTTTCTGGAGGACCAGTCATGAGCCGAGGGGAATCGCGAACGACCGTTTCCGGACTGATCAAACGGTTGGAAGAAGCCGAAGAAACCATCCGTGCGATCCGCAATGGCGAGGTCGATGCCTTCGTGATGCGGGGCGCGGGTCAGGAGCGCGTCTTCGCCGTAGAGGCCGCGGACGGGCCCTACCGTCTGCTGGTCGAGAGAATGCAACAGGGCGCCGCCACGTTGAGCAGCGACGGAGCGGTCCTTTATTGCAACCATCGCTTCGCGGAGATGCTGAACACGTCCCCGGACCGGGTCTTCGGGGAAAGCTTCGAAAGCTTCGTCCAACCGGGGAGCCGTCTTCTCTGGAATGCGCTGCGGCGCGGCGGAGAGGAAAACGGAAGCAGCCAGGGAGAGATAGCCCTCGAAACACGCGAAGGCGGCGTGATTCCGGTCTATGCGACGCTCGGCTCCTTCGGGACGGAAATCGCCGGATTCTCGCTCATGCTCACGGACCTTACAGAGCACAAGAAGCTCGAGGCGGTGGTCGCGTCCGAGGCGCTCTCTCTTTCGATCCTGGAGCAGGCGGCGGACGCGATCCTGGTCTGCGACGCCGAGGGCAGGATTGTCCGCGCATCGCGCGCCGCTCAGGACCTCTGCGCCGGGAACCCGATGCTTCAGCACTTCGACCGGCACCTCGCTCTCTTCATCGAGCCCGCCGCCGCGCCGGCGGGACTCCGGCGGGACACACCCTCCCGACTCAGGTTTTCGCTCGACCCCGTCCTTCGCGGGGAGGTCATTCGCGGCCTCGAAGTGCGCCTCGAACGCGCCTCGGGCGAACTGAGTCTTCTCCTCCACGGGGCGCCCCTTCGGGCGGATGGAAGCACTATCGGCTGCGTCGTCACCCTGACGGACATTTCCGAGCGAAAGAGGGTCGAGGAGGCGCTTCGCGACGCCGACCGCCGCAAGGACGAGTTCCTCGCGATGCTCGGCCACGAGCTCCGAAACGCTCTCGGGCCCATCCGCAACGCCGCTCAGCTCCAGAAGCTGGCCGCCGCGGATCTCGATGCCACGACGCACGCCCGCAGCATGATCGAGCGACAGGTCGGTCATATGACACGGCTGATCGACGATCTTCTGGACGTCACGCGGATCGCGCACGGCAAGATCCTCCTTCGCAAGGACCGCGTGGACCTCCGCGACCTGGTGAATTCGATCGTCGAGGACCATCGGCCGGCGTTCGAAACGACCGGAGTCGCGGTCGAGATCGAGCTCCCTTCAGAAGCCGTCGAGACCGTGGCCGACGCGACGCGGTTGACGCAGGTCGTCGGTAACGTCCTGCAGAACGCGGCCAAGTTCACAGACCGCGGCGGGCGGGTCTTCATCCGCCTCGATCGCGACGGAGACGGCGCCGCCTCGGTCGCGATCCGCGATACCGGCATCGGGATGGACGCCGACACGCTCGCGCGGGTGTTCGACTATTTCAGTCAGTCGGACCGGAGCGTCGATCGGAGCCGCGGGGGCCTGGGGCTCGGAATGGCCCTGGCGCGCGGCCTCGTCGAGCTCCACGGCGGCCAGATGACGGCCGTGAGTGAGGGTCCCGGGCGCGGTTCCGAGTTCCTCGTCCGGATTCCCATCGTCGAGCCGCCCGAGCCGGATCGGGAGCGTCCGTCTCCCGAGACTCCGGGACGCCTCAAGCGGGTCCTGATCATCGAAGACAACGTCGACATGGCGGAGAGCCTGAGGATGCTGCTCGATTTGAGCGGACACCCGGTGGTGAGCGCTTACACCGGATTTGCCGGAGTCGAGCTCGCGGCAGAATTTCGCCCGGACGTGGTGCTCTGCGACATCGGACTTCCGGGGGGGATGGACGGGTATGCGGTCGCGGCCGCCCTGCGCCTGGATCCGCGGACGCGCTCGGCGATCCTCGTCGCTCTCTCCGGCTACGCGCACGACGAGGACCAGCGGCTGGCGCTCGATTCCGGGTTCGACCTCTACCTCCGAAAGCCGATCGAGTTCCAGGAGCTCGAGCGCGTGCTCGCCTCGCTCTCGAAATAGGTCGACGGACCGGCCTCGCTTACGCGACCCGGACCTGGCGCCTGGCGAGCCGCGAGACCCGCTCGTCGGGAGTCAGGATGCCGCTCCAGTTGAGCGGATCGGCGGCGGAAACCAGAATCGGCCGGGAGTCTTTCGCGTCTCCGCGGCGCGGAACGTCCCTTAAGAGCGTGATGGCCTCGGGAAGCGCATACTGCTCGCCGTCGAAACCCGCGACGAACCGTCCGCCCCGGATCTCGCCCCGCGCTTCGAGCGTGCGCAGCGCGCGCGCTACGTCCCGCCACGGGATCGGCTGCTTCTCCCGCGCGAGGGTCTTGCGAAACACCACGCCGGTTCGCGCGAGCAGTCGCCGCGCGAGAAACTCCGACTGGGCGGGGGAGAAGCGGGGCTCGCTGCCGGGACCAGGCGGGCGCAGCGCGCTCCAGCGCCCCGCCGACAGCCCGACGGCCTTCCGGCGCCACGCCGGAACGATCAGCCAGCGCAGCCCCGAAAACGAATCGCAGGTCACCTGTCCGAGCGCGATCAGCCGGCCGAGGCCCTCCTCGGCGAGAGAGGGGGTGAGCCCCGCCTCGCGCGCGAGCTCCGGGAAGAACATCGCTCCCCGGCGCGCCAGGGCATCGCGGAGCGTCGCCGCTTCGTGGGACGCCTGCGGTGACCCTGTCGCCGCGCCGAGGGAGGTCCAGGCGTCCACGTCCGAGCGCAAAACGAGACAGACGGGCGTCCGGCGGATCGGACCCGTGCCCGCTCCCCACAGCCGGCCCCATACGACTTCTCCGGAGAGCGTCAGCTGGTCCAGCCAATCGCGCCGGTAACCGCGCACGCGCGCCGGAAGAAGCTGCGCTTCCCATGCCGCCGCGGGGGCCTCGTAGCCCGCCAGTTGCCCGATCACCTGCGCCGCGCCGCGCGGCCCTTCGAGAAGGTGGGCGGGGTCGACGTGCTGCCAGCAGGCGAGAAAACGGAGAAAATGGGCAGCGGAAACGGGCTCGATCTCGCGCCGCAGCCGGTCGACGGTCGCGCGATGAATGCGCGCTAAGAGCCGCCGGTCACACCACGCGGGTCGCCCGTCGATGCGGGTTCGAAGGACAGACCCTTCCACTTCGAGCTCCCGCAGCAGAGGCCCCTCCTCGGGCGTCGCAAAGACCGGCCCGAGCGCTTCGAGGCGGCCGCGGAGGACCGCCTTCGGGTCGCGGTCGGCTTCGACGGCAAAGTAACGGGAGCCGTCCCGCACGATGCGGCGCGCGGAGCCAAGCTCGTCGAGCCACGGCTGCCACGGCTCCGCTTCCTCGACGTCGACATACCCCATCCAGAGAAGCGCTTCGTGCACCTCCTCGGCGTTTTCCGGGGAGGGCCAGGCCTCCTCGCGGACGCGCGCGATCGCGTCCGGATCGAGCATTCCGATTTCGTCCGAGGTGCGCGGGTCGAGAACGCGCCGGGACAAGACCGCCTGCGTCCGCCGCTCCTCGAGGGGCGCGTCGTCCAAGAAACTGTAAGGCTGCGAGGAAAGAATCCCGCGGGCGAATGCCGACGGCTCGACGGAGTCGACCGCGAGTTTCTGGATGGACCCGTCTTTTAGTCCGCGGAGCACTTCTAAGAACCCTTCGACGTCCATCGGCTCGTTTAAGCAGTCCTCGACGGTCTGCCGCACGATCGGGTGCTCGAGCGGCACGGAGATCGGCCCGCCGGAGAGCGTCTCCGGGCACGCGAGCACCTGCGGGAAAGCGCCGGCGAGCAGGTCGTTCGCGCGCATGCGGAGGAGGTTCGGCGGAACGCGTTTGCCGCCTCGCGCGCGTTCAAGGAGGAGGGAGCGTTGCGCGTTCCAGCGCCAACGCGTCTCGAACATCGGCGCGGGAAGGAGCGCCCGGATCAGCACCTCCCGCGCGGTGTCGGGATGCAGGTAATCGAAGACCTCTTCGAGCGGAAAGCTGTGCTGCGGGCCGAGCGAAAGGACGATCGCCTCCTCGTTGGCCGCGGCCTGCAGCTCGAACCCGAATCCCACGCAGAACTTCTTCCGGAGCGCGAGGCCCCACGCGCGATTGATGCGGGAACCGAACGGGGCGTGCACGACGAGCTGCATGCCGCCGCTCTCGTCGAAGAAACGTTCCAGGATGACCCGGCTTTGAGTCGGCACGGCGCCGAGCGTGGCCCGGCCCGCCTCGACGTATTCCACGAGCTGCAGGCCCGCGCCGTCGATCAGCGCATCCCCGCACGCCTCGCGCAGGGCCCCCGCGGCGGCCTCGCCCCCGCCGGCGCAGGCCTCACGGAGATCGCCGATGGCGCGGGCCAGCTCCCGCGTGCGCCCCGGCCCTTCGCCGAGCCAGAAGGGAAGGCTCGGCGGCTGCCCCTTCGCGTCGGCCACGCGAACGACACCGGTCTCGACGCGCAGGATCCGCCACGAGGCGTTGCCCAGCTGAAAGACGTCCCCGCCGCTGGACTCGATGGCCCAGTCTTCGTTGACGGTTCCCACGAGCGTCCCCTCCGGCTCGAGGCGCACCTGGTAGTCCGCCGTGTCGGGGATCGCGCCGCCGGACAGGAGCGCGGCGAGGCGCGCCCGGCGAGTGGCGAGGACCCGGCTGCCCACTCCGTCTCTGTGGAGGAGCGCCCGGCGGCCCCCTGTATGGAGCGAAACGACGTCGTCGAACTCGGCGCGCGTCAGGTCCCGGTACGGCCACGCCCGGCAGACGAGCTCGTAAAGCGCACTCTCGTCCCACGGCTCCGCGACGCACGCCGCCACGATCTGCTGCGCCAGGATGTCCAGAGGACGCGAGGGCTCGGGCGTGCGGTCCAGGATCGACGAGCGGATGCATTGCAGGAGCGCCGCGCCTTCGGCGAGCTCATCCAGGGTGAGAGGGAAGAGCCGGCCCTTCGGCACTTTGCGCATCGCATGTCCCGCGCGGCCGACGCGCTGGAGGAGCGTCGCGATCGAGCGCGTCGCTCCCACCTGGATGGCGAGGTCGACATCCCCGATGTCGATTCCGAGCTCCAGCGACGCTGTGGCCACCAGCGCCCGCAACCGGCCGGCCTTCAGCCTCTCCTCCGCGTCGATCCGGCGTTCGCGCGACAGGCTTCCGTGGTGGCTCGTCACGGCGTCTTCCCCCAGAAGGCGCGTCAGCTGTCCCGCGATGCGCTCCGCCATCTTGCGTGTGTTGACGAAGACGAGCGTCGTCCGATGCTCCCGAACCAGCGCGGCGATCCGCTCGTAGATCTCCTCCCACTGCTCGTGCGAGCAGACGGTCGAGAGAGGGGACGGAGGAATCTCGATCGCCAGGTCCAGCGTCCGGAACGTCCCCGCGTCGACCAGGGTGCACTCGCGGCCGGCGCCCGCGAGGAACCGCCCGACACGCTCGAGCGGCTTCTGGGTGGCGGAAAGCCCGATCCGCTGCACGGGTCCCGCCGCGACGGCTTCCAGGCGCTCGAGAGAGAGCGCCAGGTGGCTTCCCCGCTTGTCGCGGACGAGCGCGTGGATCTCGTCGACGATGACCGTCCGGACCGGCGCGAGCATGCGGCGGCCGCTGTCGCTCGTCAGGAGCAGGTAGAGCGATTCGGGGGTGGTGACCAGGATGTGGGGCGGCCGGCGGGCCATCGCGGCGCGCTCCGACGCTGGTGTGTCGCCAGTCCTGACCAGAACGCGGATCTCCGGGACCGACGGATCGGCGGCGCGGATTTCCGCGAGCGGGCCTTCGAGATTCTTGCGGACGTCGTTCGAAAGAGCCCGAAGAGGCGAGACGTACAGGACGGAGGTCTCGGCCCGAAGAGAAGCTCCCTGCCGGACCAGTGAGTCGATCGCGGAAAGGAAGGCGGCCAGCGTCTTGCCCGAACCGGTGGGAGCCGCGATGAGCGTGTGCGCGCCGGAGCGGATCGCGGGCCACCCGTCGCGTTGCGGGGGAGTCGGGTCGCCGAGTCGAGCGGAGAACCAGGCCTCGACGGCGGGGTGAAAGGGGACCGGGAATGTCAACACCGGAAGCTTAACGCAGGGAAGGCGGGTCCTGGTCGTGTTCGGAGAGCGCCTGCCACCGAACGCGGTCGCGCCAGAAATCCCGTCGCGCGATTCTGCCGCACTCTACCGGATCGACACTTCGAACTTTTACGCCGGACCGCGGGATGACGTTCCGCCACGGAGCCATTTACGTCCAAAAGAAAAAGGCCGGCGATTTCGCGCCGGCCTCGCTCCGTCTCCGGGACGGCGTTACCTGTTGGACGGCGTCGTCGCTGCGGCCGCACCGGTGGTGGTGACGGTCTTCTTGTGCTTCTTCGTGGTGTGCTTCTTCTTCGCCGTCATCTTCTTGCCGGACATCGTCGACTGGGTCTGGGTGGTGGTCGTGGTGCCGGTCGTCGTGCTCGGGGAAGACTGGCTGCTCGACATGCCGGTCGTGCTGGTGGTCTGGGTGCCCGTCGAGGAAGTCTGAGCGAAGACTCCTATCGGGAAGGCCAGCGCCGCGGCAATGGCGGCGGAAGACAGGACGGACTTCTTCATTGGACGCCTCCTTCAAACCCCGTGGCAAAACGCAGCGGGGATGGCGCGCACTTTACGAGCGGGGGGATGAACGGAGTGTGAACGGCAGAGCGGCTTCCTCCGGTTCCGCGGGGCCGATCGAAGCGCGCGTGCGGCGGAGCAAAAAAAGGCGTGCCGTTGCCGGCACGCCTGGATCCGCAAAGCGGGTGTCTTACTTGACGGGAGCCTTGGTGACTTCGGTCGTCACGGAGGTCTTCGACTTGCTGCCCTTCCGGTTGGACTTCTTGTGGGTCTTTTTGGTGGTCTTCATCCTGGAGCCGTCCGCCCCCATCTTGGAGTCGGTGGACTTCGTCTCGGACGACATCGTGGAGGAGGTCGTCGCCGTCGGGGCTGCCATCGGCTTGTCGGCGGGCTTCGTGGCGGCCGTCTGGGCGAAGAGGCCGGTCGGGAGCGCCACCGCGACGCCGAGGGCGAGGATACGGGCGATGTTCTTGTTCATTTCGATTCTCCTTTCGAGCGCGGCGCAAAAGGCGCCGGCCGTTCAGCAGGGAGGAGTCTAGGGGGACGGGGGTGAACGCACCGTGAACAGCGCCGGGCACCGCGAAAGAGGAAGGATGTGTTCAGAACACGGCCGGGGCGGGGCCATGCAGACCAGTCGACTCCTTCGGCGGTGCTGCCGAGCATTTTCGCGCGGTCGGTTGGGAACCGGAGGGCTCCTGCCAGTGTTCGCGGCCGTGGTTTGCGCGAGCGCTGTCGATCTATCAGCGCGCGAGCTCGGGGTATCACCCGATCGCCGTCGAAACTGTCGGTACAATCCTCTCGTGGTAGCCATGAGCGCAGCGGGGCCCGCCGTGACCCGGGTCGCGAGCGCGTGCCCGCTCGACTGTCCCGACGCCTGCAGCCTCGAGGTGGAGGTCGCGAACGGAATGGCGACGTCCGTCGGCGGCACGCGCGTCAATCCGCTCACCGCGGGCTACATCTGCGCGAAGGTCCGCCGGCTCCCCGAGCACGTCCACGGGCCCGCGAGGGTGCGCTTTCCCGGCATCCGCGTCGGGGGGAAAGGGGAGGGCCGGTTCCGGCGAGCGAGCTGGGACGAGGCGCTGGAGCTCGTCGCGTCCCGGATGGCAGCACTCGCCGGGAGCGGCGCGGGGGAAGCGATTCTGCCCCTCTCCTACGGCGGCTCCAACGGATACCTCTCGCAGGACACGACCGACGCGAGGCTCTTTTCCCGGCTCGGCGCGTCACGCCTCGCGCGGACGGTCTGCTCGGCGCCTTCCGGACGCGCCGCTTTCGGCCTCTACGGAAAAATGGCGGGCATCGCTCTCGACGACTACGCGCACGCGAAGCTCGCCGTCGTCTGGGGGGCGAACCCCCACGCCTCCGGGATCCACCTGCTGCCGTACCTCCTCGCGTCGCGGCGCGCGGGAGGTCGGCTGGTCGTTCTCGATCCGCGGCGAACGCGTCTCGCCACGGAGGCCGATCTGCATCTGCCGCTGAAGCCGGGAACGGACCTGCCCGTGGCGCTCGCGGTGCACCGCTGGCTGTTCGAGAACGGGGCCGCGGACCTGGAGTTCCTGGCGACGCACGCGACCGGGTGGGAGGAGCTGCGCCGGCGCGCCGAGCCCTGGACGATCTCGCGGGCCGCGGCGGTGGCGGGCCTCGTCGAACAGGACCTCGAGAAATTTGCCCGCTCGTACGCGGAATCCGCTCCCGCGGCGATCCGCTGCGGATGGGGGCTCGAGCGCAACCGCAACGGGGGATCGGCAACCGCGGCGATCCTCGCGCTGCCCGCGGTTGCGGGAAAATTCGGCGTGCGGGGCGGCGGATATACCCTCTCGAACTCCGCTGTCTGGGAGCTCGACTCCCTTCGCGCGGCGGACGCGGAACCCTCCGGGTCTCGCGAGATCAATATGAACCGCGCGGGCGAGGCTCTTTTGGACGCCGAGCGTCCCGTGCGCCTGCTCTTCGTCTACAACTGCAACCCCCTGATGACACTGCCCGAGCAGGAAAAGGTGCGGAGGGGTCTCGAGCGGGAAGATCTCTTCACGGTGGTCTTCGATCCGGTAATGACCGACACGGCCCTGTACGCCGACGTGGTTCTCCCCGCGACGACATTTCTCGAGCGCACCGAGCTGTCCCGGGGATACGGCGCTTACGTTCTTCAGGAGGCGCTTCCCGCCATCCCGCCCGTCGGGGAGTCCCGGCCGAACCACGAGGTGTTCGGCGAGCTCTGCCGCCGCGCGGGGGTGGCGCGGCCCGGCGATGCGACGGACGCGCGGGCGCTGACCGCGGAGATCCTCGCCGGGCACGCGTTGGGTCCCGCATGGCGCGCGTCGCTCGACTCGGACGCCCCGGCGGCCCCCTCCTGCGGCCGCTCTCCGATCCAGTTCGTGGACGTCTTTCCCCGCACCGCCGACCGGCGCGCGCACCTGGTGCCGGCCGAGCTCGACGCGGAAGCGCCATCGGGACTCTATGGATACCGCGACGATCCGGCGACGGCGGCGTATCCGCTGGCGCTCGTCTCGCCTGCCACCGACCAGACGATCAGCACGACATTGGGCGAGCTGCGCCGGGAGATCGCCGTCATGGAGATGCATCCGGCCGACGCCCTGGCGCGAGGGATCTCCGACGGCGACCGCGTCGTCGCGCGGAACCTCTCGGGCCGGGTCTCGTGCATCGCGCGCGTCGCGCCCACGTTGCGGCCGGGCGTCGTCTCCGTCCCGAAGGGGCTCTGGAGCCACAACACATTCGGAGGATCGACCGCGAACGCCGTCACGCCGGACACGCTCGCCGATCTCGGAGGGGGCGCCTGCTTCAACGACGCGCGCGTGGAGGTCGAGAGGCTTCCCGCGCAATGAGCGCCGCGGGGTGGCCTGCGGAGAACGAGGGAAATCACCCGGCTTCGGAGCGCGAGGGGCGCCGCCGACGGCTTCGCGCCGCGCTCGCCCTGACGGCCGTGGTCCTCGCTCTCGAGATCGTCGGCGGCATCGTCTCCGGAAGTCTCGCTCTCCTCGCGGATGCCGCGCATCTCTTCGCCGACATCGCGGCGCTCATCCTGGCGTACGCCGCCATCACGGTGGCGGGCCGAGCTCCTACCGGGCGGCACAGCTACGGCCTGTACCGGGCGGAGATCCTCGCGGCCTTCGTCAACGCCGAGATCCTGGTCCTGATGGCCGTGGGAATTTTAGTCGAGGCGGCGCTGCGCTTTTCGTCCCCGGTGCCGGTGCGCACCGGCGTGATGTTGTGGGTGGCGTTATTCGCTCTGGCCGCGAATCTCGCGGCGATGCGCCTGCTCTCGCCCGTCCACGGACACGGACACGGTCCCACGCACAGAGCAGCCGAAAACCTGAACATGCGCGCCGCCTACCTCGAGGTGTTCACGGACATGCTCGGTTCCGCGGCCGTCCTGGCGGCCGCGATCGCGATCCCGCGCACGGGATGGCTCTGGCTCGACCCGGCCGTGTCGGCGGCGGTCGCGCTGTTCATTCTTCCGCGAGCCGCGGGGCTTCTCAGGCAGTCCGCGCACATCCTTCTCGAGGGCTCTCCGGGAGGCATCGATCCCGCGGAGGTTCGGGAGGCGGTGCTCCGCGTCCCCGGCGTCGAGGCGATCCACGACCTGCACCTTTGGACCCTGACCTCCGGTGTGCATTCGGCGAGCGTGCACATCCGCGCCGCCCCGGAGACGCCGCGCGGCGACGTCCTTCTTGCGGTCCAGCAGGTGCTGAAGGATGCGGCGGGCGTCGACCACGCCACCATCCAGGTCGAGTGGGGCTCGGAAATGACGTGCCACGCGTCCAACCGCGGGCACGCCTGAAACGGCGCGCGCCGAAGGAGTCGAAATGCGTTTTGTTTCCGGAATTCTGTTCGGCTTCTTCCTCGTCGGCGCGATCATCGCGGTCGTGGTCGCGACGGGCGGCTACAACGTCGCGGCGACCGCGAGTCCGTCACGGCTCGAGGCGCGCGTCGCGCAGTTCGCCTTGAACCGCTCCGTGGCCCACCGCGCGCCGGCCGCTAAGAACCCGCAGCCGGCGACCCCGGACACGTGGAAGGTCGGCCTCGCGCAATACCGCGAGAACTGCGTCATGTGCCACGCCGCGCCCGGCGTCGCGGCGGCAGAGCTCGGGATGGGTTTGAATCCTCCCGCTCCCGATCTCACGCTGCCGCGCGTCCAGGCGAGGCCCGACGGGGAGCTGTTCTGGCTGGTCGCGAACGGCATTCGGACGACCGGGATGCCCGCCTTTTCCCCCACTCACAAGCCGGATGCAATCTGGATGATCGTCGCTTTTCTGCGCCACCTCCCGGAATTGACCGCGGAAGAGCAGAAAGCGTTGAAGAGTGAACCGTCGGATCACAAAGAAGACCCCGCCCCGACCCGATGACTAGAGCACGGCCTTCCGCCGGAACTGCCGGATCCCGAGCGAGACAAAAAGAGCGTTGAAGAAAATGAGTCCGCCGGCGACGGCGGCCATCGGCAGGTGCGGAAACTGGGGGACCAGGGCGGAACGCAGGCCCTCGCTCGAATAGACCATCGGATTGATCAGGACGATCTTCTGCAGGATCGGAAACTTGTCGAGCGCGGTCCAGGGGTAGTACGTGCAGCCGAAGAAGATCATCGGCGCCAGAACCAGGCTGAACATCAGCCCGATCTGCGTCTGTCCCACCGAGCATCCGAGCGTCAGACCGATCGAGGAGGAAAGGAGAGCGACGGCGAGGCACAGGACGCCGAAGTAGACGGGATGCGGGAACGCGAGGGCCACGCCGCGCCCCATCGTGAACCAGGCGGCCGGCAGGACGACGAGCCCCGCGACGAGCGCCTGAATCATCCCGGCGAAGATCTTCTCGACGGCGACCCACTCGATCTCTATCGGCGCGAGCAGGCGGTCCTCGATCTCCTTCGTGAACTGAAATTCCGAAATGACGGGCATCGCGACGGCCTGGATCCCGGCGAGCATCATCGCGAGCGCGATGATGCCGGGGAGCAGGAGGCTCTTGTATTCGACGGGCATGTACCCGCTGGTCGTCAGGACCCGGCCGAAGACGAAAACGAGCAGCATCGGCTGCAGCAGAGTCTGCAGGAGGAGAGGAACGAAGTTCCGGCGCGCGACATGCGCGTCCCGGGACAGCAGCGCAAAGAACGTCTTCGTCAATCCCGAAGGCTCCGGCCGGTGTGGTGAAGAAACAGGTTCTCGAGCGACGGCTCGGAGATGTGCACGTCGGAGACGACCGCGCCGGCGGCGAGCACGCGGTTCAAGAGATCCGGCACGAGGGGCCCCCCGCGATCGGCGTACACGTCCGCCCCGGACGCGCCCACCGGCCGAACCTGCGTGACGCCTCCAGCGTCGGACAGGGAATCCATCAGCTCCGGCGAGCGGGGCGAGACCTGCAGCCGGATCACGTGCCCGCCCGGCACGGTGGCCTTCAGGGCTTCGGGCGAGCCGAGCGCGATGACGCGGCCGTGGTCCACGATCGCCACGCGCCCGCAGAGATCGTCGGCCTCTTCCATGTTGTGCGTCGTGAGCACGATCGTACGCCCGCGCGCGCCGTACTCCCGCACGATCTCCCAGAGCAGGAGCCGGGTCTGCGGGTCGAGGCCCGACGACGGCTCGTCCAGGAAAAGCACGTCCGGCTCGTGCATCATCGCGCGCGCGATCGACAGCCGCTGCATCATCCCGCCGGAAAATCCGACGACGAGCTGGTCGGCGCGATCGGTGAGCTGAAAGCGGTCCAGGAGCGCTCTGGCGCGCGTCTGACGCTCGCCGGGCGCGATCCCGAAATAGGCGCCGTGAAACAGGAGGATCTCGCGGGCGGTCAGCGCAAAGTCCAGGTTGGGCCGCTGCGGGACCACTCCGATCCGGCGTTTGACCGAGACCCGTCGCTTCCACACTTCCTCGTCCCCGATCCACGCGCGCCCCGCCGTCGGGCGCACCCGGGTCGTCAGGATGCCGACCGTCGTCGATTTCCCGGCGCCGTTTGGTCCGAGCAGCCCGAAGATCTCTCCCGCCGCGACCTCCAGCGTCAGGTCGTCGAGAGCGACGACGTCGACCCGCTGCCGTCCGGCGGACGGGCCGCGCCAGGCAAAGGGCGCGCCCGCGATGCCGCGCCCCGCCGAAGCAGAGGGCGGCGCGGAGGTGTAGACTTTTCGAAGGCTTTCCGTCCGGATCGTCAGCGCCATGCGTCGGCCCTCAACGGAGGCGCGCCAGCAGCTCGGGCGCCGGACTCTCCGCCAGATCCGCGGGAGGGACGGCAAGCGCGTTCTTCACCACGTCGCCCACCGAGATGCCTCCCCGGTAACTTCCCAGAAAGAGGAGCCCGGGCCAACGCGCCTCCACGCGGTCCAGGACCGCCATCCTGTGCGCGTGACCGATCTCGTACTGCGGAATCGCGCGCGGCCATCGCGTCAGGGCGACCAGCCGCGGGGGCGAGGTCGCTCCCAGGGACTCGGAGAGCTCGCGGGCCGCGATGCCTTCGAGCTCGCCGTCTGAGAGACGGGCCGCGGCGGAATCGCCGGCGCCGCCGGCAAACGCCGTCACGAGAGTCTGACCTTCCGGGGCGCGTCCCGAAAAGAGGCTGGAGCTCCAGACGGCGCCGAGCACGCGCCGGCCGGGCGTCGGAACGACGAGATGGCCGAACCCCCGGAGCGGAGCGCGCAGGTCCTGCGCCGGCCAGGAGAAGTGAAGGACCGCGACCGGCGGGTACGGGATCGAGGAGAGAGCCACGGCGGCCTCGGCGTCGAACCCCCTCACGAAGCCGGCGCTCTCGCCGGCGGCGCAGGCGAGGATGACCCTCTGCGCCCGGAAGGTCCCGCGCGAGGTCTGGACGACCCACCCGCCCCTTTCCGGGCAGATCGACTCCACCGAAGTTTCCTTCTCGAGCCGCTCCCCGAGCGCGCCGGCCAGCGCGCGGGGCAGAGTCTCGAGGCCGCTTCGGAAGGAGAGGAGGCCCCGGACTCGCGGACGCGACCGATCGCGTTGGCGCACGGCGCCGATGGCCGTCGCGAAAAGGCTCCCGTGCCGCCGTTCGCCTCGCGTCAAGGCCGGGAAGGCGTCTGCCGCCGATAGCCGCAACGGGTCGCCCGCGAAGATTCCGGCGACGAAAGGCGCGATGAACCGGTCGGCCGCTTCGGGGCCGAGGCGGCGGGTAAAAAAGGAGCGCACGGTCTCCGGGTCGGTGGAGACCGCGGCGCGGGACACGAACGGCTCGCCCAGGAGCCGCAGTTTCCCCTTTGGGGAGAGAAGCCGCGTCTTCGCCAACGCCAGGGGCGAAGACGGGAGCGCATGCAGGGCTCCGTTCCACTCGATGTACCGGGGGAGACGCGGGCTCGAAAGAACCATCTCCGATTCGAGGCCGAGCTCCCGGACGATTGCGAGCAGCTCCGGGGTGGGCCGAACCGTGTTGGGCCCGAGCTCCAGGAGAAAGCCGTCCCGGCGCTCGGTGCGAACGACGCCGCCCGGCCGGTCCGACTTCTCGAGCAGCCGGACGTCCTCACCGCCCGCCGCGAGCGAACGCGCGCAGATCAAGCCCGCGAGCCCGCCTCCGACGACGACGGTCGTCACGTCAGGCCGCGGGCGCGTCCGACCAGAACGCCGGCTGCGACAGGACGATGTCCTCGAGAGCCGACAGAAACGTCGGATCGTCGTTCAACCCCGGCGTTCTCCGGAAATGGGCGATCCCCGCCGCCCGGGCCGCGTCTCCGAAGAGCTGGTCGACCTCGTACAGCGTCTCCACGTGGTCGGTCACGAAAGCGATCGGGATGACCAGGACCTGGGAGGTCCCCTCCCGCCCGAGCTCGCCCAGCACGTCGAGCGTCTGAGGTCCCAGCCACTCCACTGGACCCAGTTTGGACTGATACGCGAGAGAGCGCGGAGACGATCCGCCGAGGCGCTCCGCGATCGCCGCCACGGAGGCTTCCACCTCCCTCTGATACGGATCGCCGTCGCGCGTCACGAGCTTCTTCGGGATCGAGTGCGCCGAAAACAACAGGTGGATGGCCTCGGGGCGAGGGTCCGGAAACTTCGCCATCTCGATCGCGATCGCGTCGGCGTGGGCCTTCACGAACAGGGGGTGCGTCGGCCACGAGCACATCTCGACGAGCGTCGCGCCGGGCGCGTGGCGGCGGACGGCCTCGCGCGAGCGCTCGAGCGCGCCTTTCGTCGTAGTCAGCGAGTACTGGGGGTAGAGAGGGACGGCGAGGAAGCGGTCGACCCCGGAGCGCGCGAGGTCGCGGACCACGTGCTCCACGAGCGGGGCGGAACAGGTCATGGCGGTCCTGACGGGGACAGCGCGTCCCCCTTCCGCGAGGCGCCGTTCGACGCCCGCAGCCTGCTGGTCGGTGAGGCGCCGGATCGGCGATCCGCCGCCGATCGCGCGGTAGAGCTCGCGCGAAGCCTTCTGGCGCGCCAGCGCGATCGTTGCGGCGATGGCCTTCCGGAGGAGCGCCGGCTTGACCCGGATCACGTCGGGATCGGAGAACAGGCGATAGAGAAATCCGGGCACGTCGTCCAGCGTCTCCGGGCCGCCGAGCTGGAGAAAGAGGATGGCCCGCGACGTCATGAGGCTGCCGGCCGCGAGAGCCACGCCCTCAAAGCGTCCTCGAGAATACGGGCCGGTCCGCGGGGACCGAGAGATACGCGTCGAAAGGCATTGCGAGATTGCGAAGGAAGACCCGTCCCACCGGCGTCGCCCGGATTTCCGACGGCAGGAGCTCGACGAGACCGTCGTCGGCGAGCGGGCGGAGGCTCTCGAGGGCGTCGGCGAAAAGGCCGTCGAACCGGATACCGAACTCTCTCTCGACGTCCGCTTTCACGATGACGCCGTGGCAGAGGAGGCGCTGGATGACGCTGCGGCGCAGCCGATCGTCCGCGGAGAGGCGGAAGCCCCGGAACGTCGCGGCGCCGTCGCGTTCGACGGCCGCGCGATAGGGCGCGAGGTCGCGGGCGTTCTGGACGTAGCCGTCGCCGACTTCGCCGATCGCGCTCATCCCCATCCCGATGAGATCCGTGCCGGCCTTGGTCGTATAACCCTGAAAGTTGCGATGCAGTGTGCGGCTTTTCCGCGCGCGGGCGAGCTCGTCGTCCGGCCGGGCGAAATGGTCCATGCCGATGTACTCGAACCCCGCATCCTGGAACCGCTCGAGAGCGGTCTGGAAGATCCCGAATTTTTCCGCCTCGCTCGGGAGGTGCGGTTCCAGGATCCTCTGGTGCTTCTTCATCCACGGGACGTTTGCGTACGAGTAGACCGCCAGGCGGTCGGGGCCGATCTGGAGGACCCGGTCGATCGTCTCGCCGAAAGTCCCGGGCGTCTGGTACGGAAGCCCGTAGATGAGGTCCATGTTGATGCTGAGGAAACCGAGCCGGCGCGCCTCGTCGACCAGCGCGCGCGTGTCCTCGAACGGCTGGATCCGGTTGATCGCGGCCTGGACGCGCGGGTCGAAATCCTGGACTCCCATAGAGAGCCGGTTGAAACCCGCGCGCGCCAGCGCCCGGAGATGCTCCGTCGTCGTGACGCGCGGGTCGACCTCGACGCCGAGCTCGGCGTCGGGAGAGAAGTCGAAGCTTTCACGAAGCCGGGCCAGGAGAGCCTCGAGCTTTTCGGGGGCGAAATAGGTGGGCGTGCCGCCGCCGAGATGAAGCTGGACGACGCGGCGTCCGCGCCCCGCCCGTGCCGCCACCCAGTCGATCTCCCGGGCGAGTGTTGAAAGGTACGGGTCTTCCAGCCGGTGCTCCGTCCCCGTAATGACGACCGTGCAGCCGCAGAAGTAGCAGAGCTTTTCGCAGAAGGGCAGGTGGAGGTAGAGCGAAAGCGGCCGCGGCTCGGGCTCGCCCGCGCTTTCCACCAGCAGCTGCTCGTAGTCGCGCGGGCCGAGGCCCTCCTTCCAGACGGGAGCGGTCGGGTACGACGTGTACCGGGGGCCCTGGACGTTGTAGCGCCGGAGAAGATCGACCGACAGGCGGCCGATGCCGTCCGTCACCCGCGCACCTCGGTGGAAACTGTGAGCGGCTCCCGGGCGGCGGAGAAGAACGCCTCGACACAGTCGATCCGAGAGGGGGGCAGCACACCGTGGCCGAGGTTCACGATGTGCGCTCGACCTTCCGTGGCGCGGACCATGTCGCGCGTCCGGCGCCCGACTTCCGCCGGCTCGCCGAGGAGGATCCCCGGATCGAGGTTGCCCTGCAGGGCGAGAGCCGGCACCCGGCGGCGGGCCTCGGCGAGCGGCACCCGCCAGTCGATCGAGAGGACGTCCGCGCCCGATTTCGCCATTTCCTCGAGCAGGTGTCCGCAGCCATTCACGTACAGCAGGACCGGAGCGCCCCGCCGGTCGATGCGGGAGATGGCTCGCGCGACGGCGGGAAGCGCCCACGCCCGATAATCCTCGGCGGTGAGCTCTCCGGCCCAGGTGTCGAAGAGCTGAACCGCCTGAGCGCCCGACGCGATCTGGAAGGACAGCACGTCGCCCACGACGTCCGCGAGAAGGTCGAGGAGCCGGCCGAGGGTCTCGCGGTCCCGCCCCATCATTTCCTTGATCCCCGAGAACGACTTCGAGCCGCCGCCCTCGATCAGATACGAGGCGAGCGTCCAGGGGGCGCCGCAGAAGCCGAGCACCGCGGCGTTGTCGCCCACACTCGCGCGCAGCGACGACAGGATTTTTCCGGTAAAGCCGATCGACTCCGCCGGGTCGAAGCGGTGAAGCCGGCGCACGTCCGAGCTCGACCGCACCGGCTCGGGGAGATGCGGCCCCCCTTCCGTGAACTCGACCTTCGCGCCCATCGCGGCGACCGGGACGAGGATGTCCGAGAAGAAAATCACCCCGTCGGGATCGAACCGGCGAAAGGGCTGGAGCGAGACCTCCGCGGCGAGGTCCGCGTTCCGGCAGAGGTCCCAGAAGGACACGGTGCGCCGCACCTCGCGGTACTCGGGCAGGTACCGGCCCGCCTGCCGCATCATCCAGACCGGCGGGCGGTCGACGGGACGGGCAAAACAGGCGTCTACGAGCCGCCGTCCGGACGACGGTGTGGGTGCAGGCATCAAACGGGCAAATTCTACCGCCTCGATCCGGGAACACGACCGATGTCCACGGTCAGACGGCCGGGGCCTCCGTGGCGAGGAGGTGCCGCAGCACGTACGGCAGGATGCCTCCGTGCCGGTAGTAATCCGCCTCGATCGGCGTGTCGATACGCACCAGCAGGGGGATTCGCTTCTCCGTCTTGTCGGCCGAGCGGACGGTGAGCTCGACCGACTGCCGCGGGCGAATCCCCTCTCCGAGGCCGGTGATGTCGTACGTTTCCGTCCCCGTGATACCCAGGCTTTCGGCATTTGCCCCGTCCGGAAACTGGCAGGGGAGGATGCCCATGAAGACGAGGTTCGATCGGTGGATCCTTTCGAAGCTCTGCGCGACGACCGCGCGGACGCCGAGGAGCCGCGTGCCCTTCGCGGCCCAGTCCCGAGAGCTCCCCGAGCCATATTCCTGCCCCGCGAAGACCACGAGAGGAATGTGCCCGGCCTGGTAACGGAGGGCGGCTTCGTAAATCGAGATCTGCTCCCCGTGCGGCTGGTAAACGGTCACGCCGCCCTCGATGCCGGCAACCATCCGGTTCTTGATACGGACGTTGGCGAACGTCCCACGGGTCATCACGCGGTCGTTCCCGCGGCGCGACCCGTAGCTGTTGAAGTCCTCCGGGGCGATGCCCTTCTCCTGAAGGTAGAGACCCGCGGGGGAGGTTTTCTTGATCGCGCCCGCCGGGCTGATGTGATCGGTCGTGACCGAGTCGCCAAAGATCGCGAGGGCGCGCGCGTTGCGAATGTCGCAGACACCCTCGGGAACCATGCTGAAGCGGTCGAAGAACGGCGGCTCCTGGATGTAAGTCGAGTGCGGGTCCCAGCGGTACGTTTTCCCGGTGGCGCTCGGGATCTCGTTCCAGAGCGGGTTGGCTTCGATGAAGTCCGAGTAGAGGCGCCGGTACGTGGCGGGATCGACGGATCGCGCGATCGCCTGTCGAACTTCGTCCAGGCTCGGCCAGATGTCGCGCAAGTAAACGTCGCGTCCGTCGCTCCCGCGTCCGAGCGGCTCCTCGGCCATGTTGATGTCGACGCGGCCCGCGAGGGCAAACGCGACCACGAGCGGCGGGCTCATCAGGAAGTTCGCCTTGATGTTCTGCTGGACGCGCGCCTCGAAGTTGCGGTTCCCCGAGAGCACGCTGGCGGCGATCAGGTCGTGCGACGTCACCGACTCCTCGATCGCGGGGTCGAGCGGGCCCGAGTTGCCGATGCAGGTCGTGCATCCGTAGCCCACGAGGTTGAATCCCAGGCGGTCGAGCGGTTCCTGAAGGCCGGTGCGCGCCAGGTACTCCGTGACGACACGCGAGCCCGGCGCGAGAGAGGCCTTGACCTTCGGCGAGACGGTCAGGCCCCGCCCGACGGCCTTCTGCGCCACGAGCCCCGCCGCGAGCATCACGCTCGGGTTCGACGTGTTCGTGCAGGAGGTGATTGCCGCGATCAGGACGTCGCCGTGCCCGAGAGTGACGATGGCGGGCGAAAGGTGCTCTTCGGGCACGTCCTCGACGCGGTCCGGGGTCGGACGGTTGTTGACCATCTCCGCCTCGGTCCACGGGTTGGTGTCGGTGCGCGCCGCCTTATCTTCGAGCGGCGCGGTCGTCTGATGCTCCTGGCGGCCGCCCCCGGCCATCGGCGCGTCCGGCGTCGAGCCCTCGAAGCCGATCTGCACGCGGTACCGCTCCGAGAACTGCTCCGGCCGCTTGCCGTAACCGTTTTCGGTGACCGGCGCGCCGAAGAGCTCGCGGAAGCGGCGCTTCAGATCCGGGAGGTCGATCCGGTCCTGCGGGCGCTTCGGGCCCGAGACGCTGGGCCGCACGGTCGCGAGGTCGATCTCCAGAACGGAGGTGTAGTCGCATTGCCCCGGCGCCGGCATGCCGAACAGCCCCTGCGCCTGGTAGTACGCGCGGAACGCCGCCACTTGCTCTTCCGGCCGGCCGGTCGCAAGAAGGTACCGGCACGACTCCTCGTCGACGGGGAAGTACCCCATCGTCGCGCCGTATTCGGGGGCCATGTTCGCGATCGTCGCGCGGTCCGGGAGAGGGAGCGACGCCGCCCCCTCGCCGTGGAACTCGACGAATTTTCCGACGACTTTCGCCGCGCGCAGCATCTGCGTGCAATGGAGCGCGAGGTCCGTCGCTGTGACGCCTTCCGAGAGCCGTCCGGTCATGTGGACGCCGACGACGTCCGGCGCCAGGAAATAGACGGGCTGCCCGAGCATCCCCGCCTCGGCCTCTATGCCGCCGACGCCCCAACCGACGATCCCGAGACCGTTGATCATCGTGGTGTGCGAATCGGTTCCGACCACCGTGTCGGGGAACCAGACCCCCTCGCGCTCGAGGACGCCGCGCGCGAGGTACTCGAGGTTCACCTGGTGGCAGATGCCGATGCCCGGAGGGACGACGTCGAACCCGTGGAACGCCTGCATGCCCCACTTCAGGAACTCGTAGCGCGCCCGGTTGCGCCGGAACTCCATGTCCATGTTCCTCTGGAACGCGTCGGGGACCGACCACACGTCCACCTGCACGGAATGGTCGATCACGAGCGCGACCGGAACGAGCGGCTCGATTACCGACGGGTCCCTTCCGAGCCGCTCGACGGCAGACCGCATGGCGGCGAGATCGACCAGCAGGGGAACGCCCGTAAAGTCCTGCAGCAGGATCCGCGCGACGACAAACGGCACCTCGGCGACGCGTTCGGCCCGGGGCTGCCAGCCGGCGAGCGCCCGGACGTCCTCCTCACGGATGCGCTTGCCGTCCATGGACCGAAGGACGGATTCCAGGACGATGCGCAGGCTGACGGGCAGGCGCGAGATGGCACCGATGCCGGCCTTCTCGAGCCCGGGGAGGGAGTAGAACGCCCCGGTTCTCCCCGGCCCCGGAGAAAACTCCTGTCTCGCTCCGAAAGGGTCGATCGTCATCGGGTGGGGAAGAGAATCCTCCTCGAGGCGGTTTCAGCCGGAAGCGCAGTCTATGAAGCCATCCGGGAGAGGTCAAGGGTAAGCCCTGTTTCCGGTCTGCCGAACCCCGGTGGTCGTCCACGGCGTACTTCGATTCATTCCGAAATCCCGGTTGTGAGGACGCGCCCCTGGCGGCGCAAAATCGAAAGCAAGGAGAAAGCAAGATGAAGAGGATCGCCTTTCTGGCAGCCGCGGCCGTGCTCACCGCTTCGGCGGCCTTCGCCGCCCCCGAGATCTTTCAGTTCGACAAGTCGCACAGCCTGGTCGGATTTCGCATCCGGCACTTCGTGTCCAAGGTCGAAGGGCGCTTTCGCGACTTCGAAGGCTCGGCGGTGCTCGACCGGCAGAACCCCGCCGCCTCTCGCGTCGACCTGACCATCCAGGCCGCGTCGATCGACACCGCCTCGGAGGGCCGCGACCGGGACCTGAAGTCTCCCAATTTCTTCGACGTCGAGAAGTTTCCGACGATCACGTTCAAGAGCACGAAGGTCGCGCCGAAGGGGAAAGACTCCTTCGATGTCACGGGTGAGTTCACGATGCACGGCGTGACGAAGACGATCACCATCCCCGTCCGTCACGGCGGATTCATGAAGGCCGGAAAGGTCGAGAAGGCGGGTTTCGAGGTAGTCTCGTTCTCGATCGACCGCAAGGATTACGGCATCACCTGGAACCGGGCGGTCGAGACCGGCGGGGTCATGCTCGGAGACGACGTCGAGATCAACATTCAGGTGGAGGCGAATAAGCCCCTGGAAGACGCGAAGCCGGCGACTCCCGCTCCGGCAAAATCGGGGCGCTGATCCTCGCCCGGCCCGTCTCCATCCGGTAGACTCGGTTCGCCGATGGAATGGCACGCGCTCGGCTGGCTCGCCGTCGCTCTCTACCTGGGAGCCGAGGCGCTTTCTATCCTCTCGCTCTTGAAGCCCGGGAGGGGGTCGTCCGGCGCGATCTTCCGGACCTCCCTCGCGCTCGTCTTCCTGGCATCGGGCCTGGCCGTTCATTTCGCGGACCTCGAAGTCACCGCCCGAAAGCTCCACTCGGTCCCGTACCGCAGCTTCGGCGGCTCTCTCTCGCTTTTCGGGTGGATGCTCGGCGTGTCCTACCTCGCGCTGCTCTTCCGGCATCGCGAGCGCGCCATCGGGCCCTTCCTCATCCCCTTTGTGATTCTCTTCTCGGCCGCGGGCCTGCTCCTTCCCGCGCACGCGTCCGCGCCCGACAGCGAAATGCGCGGATCTCTCTTCGCCCTGCACGTCACGTTCGGCATCCTGGGATACGCCGCGTTCACGTTTTCTTTCGTGCTGTCGGTCCTCTACCTGGTGCAGAACCGGCAGATCCGCCGGGGCCGCACGGGCGTTCTCTTCGCCCGGCTGCCTCCCTTAGAGGTGATCGGCCGCATGAATCGCACGAGCGTCACGATCGGAATCGCCGTCCTCGCCGCTTCGGTCCTGTTCGGCCTCCTGTGGGCGAACCGCGTCTGGGCGACGGTGGGAGACCCCAAGATCGAATGGGCCGTCGCGACGCTCGTCCTGTACGGGTTCCTGCTCTGGATGGAGCGGCGCAGCTGGAAGGGCGCGCGGGTGGCGATCCTTTCGATCGTCGGGTACGGCCTCGTCCTGTTTTCCTACACCATCGTGAACATGTACTTCTCCCGATCCCACGGATTCCGATGAGCCGGACGGCCGACGCCCACCTCCTCCTGCTCGGCTGGAACTTTCGCCTCGCGGAGAGCGCCGTCCGCGACCGGATCGCCCTTTCTGCGGACGAAGTCAGCGAGGCCCTCCGTTCGCTCCTCGGCAAAGGGATCGTGTCTGAGGGCGTGATCGTCTCGACGTGCCACCGCAGCGAGATCTACGCGCTTTTTTCGGAAGGCGAGGACGCCGGCGACCTCGTCACCCGGTACGTTTCCGAGTGGCGGGGGCTGGAGCCGGCGGCACTCGAGCGCGCGGGGTTCCGCCGCGAGGGCGCCGAAGCCGCCCGGCACCTGTTCCGCGTCGCGGCGGGGCTCGACTCCATGGCGCTCGGCGAAAGCGAGGTGCTCGGGCAGGTGCGCCGGGCCCTGCGCATCGCGCGCGAATCCGGGGCGACGCGCGCCGTGCTCCATCGCCTGTTCGAATCCGCCGTCGCCGCCGGAAAGCGAGTGCGGTCCGAAACCGAGCTCGGGCGGCATCCCCTCTCGGTCGTCTCGATCGGGTTCGAGCTCGCCACGAAAGTGTTCGGGGACCTGTCCCGGCGGACCGTGCTCGTCTTGGGCGCCGGGGACACGGGCAGTCTCTTCGCGCGCCAGGCCCTGGACGCGGGCGTCCGCGACCTGCGCATCGCCAACCGCACTCCCGGCCGGGCCGAGACTCTCGCCGCGCGCGTTTCCGGCATCGTCGTCCCCTGGGAGGACATCGCCCGGGAGTTCGTGTCGGCGGACGTCGTCGTCGGCACGACCGCGAGTCCCCGCCCGGTCGTGAGGCGGGACGACGTCGAGAACGCGATGCGCCAGCGGCGCGGCCGCCCGATATTTTTCCTGGACCTGGCGGTGCCGCCCGATGTCGAGCCCTCCGTGCGCGACGTCTACAACACGTTCGTCTACGGAGTGAACGACCTCGAGTCGGTGGCCGAAGACAACCGCCGGAGGCGCGCTCGCGAGGTGCCGCGCGCCGAAGAGGTCCTGGAAGAAGAGCTTTCGAAATTTCTGACCTGGATGGGCAACCTTTCGGTCGTTCCGACGGTGACGGGTCTGCGAGGGCATCTCGACCGGATCCGGGACGAGGAGCTCGCGAGACTTCCGGCCGCGGACCGGGAACGCTTCACGGCCTTCGCGAACTCTCTCGCGGCCCGCCTGCTTCATGAGCCGATGCGCCGTCTGAAATCCGAACCGGACGCGGGACGCCGTCTGGACCGCGTGGAGGCCATCCGCCACCTGTTCCATCTCGACGACGACGAGTGAGGGGGGACCGGGACGGGCGAAGGGGGAAGGGCGCAGGGCGAACGGCGATGTCCGAATGACGTCGGTTGCGGTTCCGGGCCGGATCCGCCTGGCCGCGCGAGGCTCCGCGCTCTCGCTGGCGCAGGTCGAGATCATCGCAAAGGCCCTGGCCGCCTTCGTCGAGACGGAGATCGCGACGTACCGCACGACGGGCGACCGGCTGTCGCACCTGGACGCCGCGATCACCGGAAAAGGCGTCTTTACGAAGGAGATCGACGACGCCCTGCTCGACGGCCGCGCCGACGTGGGGGTGCACAGCCTGAAGGACCTGCCGGCGGAACTTCCGGCCGGGCTCGTTCTCGCCGCGGTGCCGGCGCGGGAGGACGCGAGCGACGTCCTGGTGTCGAGGCCCCGCCGGACGTTCGCGGAGCTCCCGCAAGGGTCTCGCATCGGCACGGGGAGCCCCCGCCGCCGCGCCCAGCTTCTCTCCGCGCGGCCGGACCTCGTCGTCACCGAGGCCCGCGGGAACGTGGACACGAGGATCCGCCGGCTCGAGGAGGGGCGCTGGGACGCGATCGTCCTCGCTCGCGCCGGGCTCGCCCGGCTCGGGCGGCTCCGCGACGTGGACGACGTCTTCGGCCCCGAACTGCTGCTGCCGGCCATCGGCCAGGGAGCGCTCGCCTTAGTCGCCCGGGCGGGCGACACGGCCGTCCTGGCGGCTCTCGCGGCGCTCGACCACGCGCCTTCGCACGCCGAGATCCTCGCCGAGCGCGGCCTGCTCCAGCGTCTTCACGCGGGCTGCCGGGCCCCTCTCGCGGGCCGCGCCGTGATCTCTGGCGACTCGATGAGGCTGTCGGCGGGCGTCTACTCGCTCGACGGCCGGGTCGCAATGCGGGAGGAAGCCGAGGGCCCCGCGGCCTCTCCCGACGAGCTGTCGGAGAGGGTCGCGCGCCAGCTGCTCGCGCGCGGCGCGGGCCCCCTCCTGGAAGAGGCGCGGGAGTGATTCCCCGGGCGCTCGTCGTCCGCTCCGGCGCCGCCTATTTTCCGCGGACACCCGATCCATCGATTCTCCAGATTTTCGAGAAGATCAGCCACCGCATCGATCCGATGCCGGCCGCCTCGAACGCGCTCGAAGAGCCCGCGGCTCTCGCGGTCTTCACGAGCCGCGTCGCCGTCCGGATCTTCTTCGAGGACCCGGAGCGGACGCGGCTCTTTTCAGAGAGCCTCGCGAAGGGCCGCGTGGCGGCGGTCGGCGAGGCGACGGCTGCCGCGCTGCGGGACGTCGGCGTCGAGCCGGCCATCGTCGCCGCGGGCTCCGGCGCCAGCGTTCTCGACCGGCTGCCGAAGCGCCTCGACGGCTGGCGGATCCTTCTTCCCCGGGGCGAGGACGCGACCGTCGAGCTGCCCGAGGCCCTCGCGGCGCGCGGAGCACGGCTGCGGCCGATCGTGTTGTACCGGAAAGTCTCCGAGCCTGCCGATGCGGAGTTGAACGGTCTGCTCGAGAGCGGGGCGTTTTTTGCCTTCGCGGCCACCTCGCCCGCGGCGGCGCGGTGGCTATTCACGACCGCCACTCCCGCGGGGATGGATCGAATTCGCGCGATGCCTGCCGTCGTGCTCGGCCGATTCACGGGACGGTACGTCGGCTCCCACGGAATCGGTCATGTGGAAACGTCGCGGGAGCCGAACTTCGACTCCCTCCTCGACCGCCTGGCGGAGCTTGCCGCGGCGCGGCGCACGGCATAGATTCGTCGCGTGAGCCCGTTTCCGATCCACCGCTCCCGACGGCTGCGCCGCAGTCCCGCCCTGCGCCGTCTCGTGCGGGAAACGCGGCTGTCGGCGGACCAGCTCGTGGCGCCCCTGTTCGTCCGCCACGGACGCGGAGTCCGCGAGGAGATCTCGTCGCTCCCCGGCGTCTTCCGGCTCTCGCCGGACGAGGCGCTCGCGGCGGGCCAGGAGCTCTCCGCCGCGCGCGTCCCGGCGGTCATCCTCTTCGGCATCCCGGAGCGCAAGGACGAGACCGGCAGCGAAGGCTCCGACGACGACGCGGCGGTCCAGTCGACCGTCCGGCTGCTGAAGAAGGAACTGCCGGGCCTGCTCGTAATCACGGACGTCTGCCTCGACGAGTACACCTCCCACGGCCATTGCGGCGTCGTTCGCGACGGCGAGGTGGATAACGACGCGACGCTGCCGCTTCTGGCGCGCTGCGCCCTGTCCCACGCGCGGGCGGGCGCCGACGTGGTCGCGCCGTCCGACATGATGGACGGGCGGGTCGCGGCCATCCGCGAAGGTCTCGACGAGGAAGGGTTCGCGGAAATCGCGATCCTCGCCTACTCCGCCAAGTCGGCCTCGGCCTTCTACGGGCCGTTTCGCGAGGCGGCGGACTCCGCCCCGAAATTCGGCGATCGGCGCGGCTACCAGATGGACCCGTCCAACCGCCGCGAGGCGATGCGGGAGATCGCGCTCGATCTCGAAGAGGGCGCGGATGCCGTCATGGTGAAACCGGCGCTCGCTTATCTCGACGTCATCCGGGAAGCGCGGGAGAGCTTCGATGCGCCGATCGCCGCCTACAACGTGTCGGGGGAGTACGCGATGGTGAAGGCCGCCGCCGCGAACGGGTGGATCGACGAGCAGCGGATCGTCCTGGAGATCCTGACCGGGATCGTGCGGGCGGGAGCGGATTTCGTGCTCACGTATCACGCGCTCGACGCCGCCCGCTGGATCGCCGAAGGCGGCCTCCCGGCGTGATGCGTTGAAGCGCCGTCCCGGCGCCCGCCGCGCCCGCGCGGCCGCCGCCGGAATCAAATCCAGAGCCCTCTTCCGGCGCGCCATCGCGTTGATGCCCGGGGGAGTGAGCTCACCGGTGCGCTCCTTCGCCTCCGTCGGGGGAGAGCCGTTCTTCGCCGCTTCGGGCCGGGGGGCCCGGCTGCGCGACGCGGACGGCAGGTCCTACATCGACTACGTGCAGTCCTATGGCCCCCACCTCTTCGGGCACGTCCCTCTCTTCGTCAGGAACGCGCTCTCGCGGGCGATCCGTCGAGGCACGTCTTTCGGCGCGCCGACGGAGCTCGAGGTCCGACTCGCGGGCCGCGTCGCCGCCATGGTTCCCTCGATCGAGATGGTGCGATTCGTCAGCTCCGGGACCGAAGCGACGATGAGCGCGGTTCGCCTCGCCCGCGCCGCCACCGGGCGCGCCCGGATCGTGAAAGCGGACGGCGGGTATCACGGCCACGGGGACGCCTTCCTGGTGGCGGCGGGCTCGGGCGTCGCGACTCTGGGCATCGCGGGCAGCCCGGGAGTGCCGGATGCCGCCGCCGCCCTGACGACCGTCGTGCCTTACAACGATCCCGCGGCGCTCGCGGCGGCCTTCGACCGCTTCCCGGGGGAGATCGCGGCCTTCATTCTCGAGCCTCTGGCCGCGAACATGGGCGTCGTGCCTCCGAAGCCGGGATACCTGCAGGCCGTTCGCGACCTCACGCGCCGTCACGGGGCCCTTCTCGTGTTCGACGAGGTGATCAGCGGATTCCGTCTCGGAGCGGGAGGCGCTCAGGAGTATTACGGCGTGCTTCCCGATCTGACGACCCTCGGGAAGATCCTCGGCGGGGGCCTTCCAGTCGGCGCCTACGGCGGCTCGCGCGACCTCCTGTCGCGCATGGCGCCGTCCGGTCCCGTGTACCAGGCGGGGACGCTGTCGGGCAATCCTCTCGCGATGGAAGCAGGACTCGCGATGCTCGGGGAGATCGCCCGCCATCCCCCGTACGCTTTGCTCGAGCGCCTCGGCTGCGTTCTCGAGGAGGGGGTCCGCGCGGCGATCGCCGAGGCGGGCGTGGCCGACCGCGTGAGCTTTCAGCGCGTCGGGTCCCTCTCGACCCTGTTCTTTTCACCGGGAGAGATCCACGACTTCGCTTCGGCGAAGCAGAGCGACACGGCGCGCTACGCGGCCTTCTTCCATGCGATGCGCGAACGCGGGATCTTTCTGCCGCCCGCGCAGTTCGAAGCGTGGTTCCTTTCCACCGCGCACACGGAGGCGGACGTGCGCCGGACCTGCCGCATGGTCGGGGAGAGCCTGGAGGTCGCTTTTCGCGAGGGAACCGGGGGGTCCGCCGGCCCCTGAGCCTCACGAGCCGGGGGCATCGAAGCGCCGGAAGCGGTCGTGCCGCTCGCGGCGGATCTCCGACGTCTCCGCCTCCACCCAGGGCAGCGGAAACCCGAAGTGGCGGAGCGTGCGGCTCGAGATCTCGAGCGAGGTCTCGAACTCCTCGGCCACCACTTCGTCGGCGCCGAGCGCCGCGAGCTCCGGGATCTCCGCGAGGTACCGCGTGCGCGCGATCAGGAAGATGCCGGGGGCGAGACCGCGGCAGAGCCGGACGGCCCGCCGTGTGGCGCGCGGATCGGAGAGGAGGACCAGCGCGGCGCGCGCCTTCTCGATCCCGCAGTGGCGCAGAACGCGATCGTTCGCCGCGTCGCCATATTCGATCCAGAGCCCCTTTCCCCGGGCGCGGGCCACGCGGTCGGGGTTGAGCTCCAGGATCCGGAAGGGAATTTTCGAGCGGCCGAGGACGCGGGCGAGAGTTTCCCCCGTGTGGCCGAATCCGAGGATCACGACGTGTCCCTCGCCGGGTGCTCCGCCCGGTGCCGCCGCCGGGGCGTCGAGCCTGCCGCGTTCGCCGCCCGCCAGGCGATACGCCACGCGGTGGCTCGCCTCGAAGAGGAACGGGGTCGCGATCATCGAAGCGATGGCGGCCGCCAGGATGGCCTGGTACTCCGTCCCGTCGATCCCGCCGGCCCGGTGCGCCGCCGAAAGGAGGACGAAAGAAAATTCGCCGATCTGCGCGAGCGAGATTCCCACGACGAGGGCGACCCGGGGTCCGTAGCCGAGCAGAAGGACCGGGAGAGCGCCGAACGCCGCCTTCCCGAGGAGAACGAACGCCAGAACCGAAACGACGGCGAGAGGGCTCGTCAGGAGCACGCGCGGATCGAAGAGCATGCCGACGGAGACGAAGAACAGGGCGCTGAAGGCGTCGCGGAACGGGGCGATGTCCGCCACCGCCTGGTGCCCGAACTCGGACTCCGAGACGACGAGTCCCGCGAGGAAGGCGCCGAGGGCGAGCGACAGCCCCGCGGCGGAGGTCCCGAGCGCCGTTCCGAAGACGAGCAGGAGCACGGCGAGGGTGAAGAGCTCCTTCTGCCGCGTCCGGACCATCGCCGCGAGGAAGCGCGGCACGATGCGCCGCGCCGCGAACGCGATGACCGCCACGGTCGCCGCCGCCTTGCCGAGCGCGAGCGCCAGTGTCCCGATCTCAACCGAGCCGCGCGAGGAGAGCGGGACGATCAGGAGCATCATCGGAACCACCATCAGGTCGCCGAAGACGTTGATCCCCACGAGGAAGCGACCGTGCGGGGAATCCGTCTCCCCGCGGTCCATGAGGAGCTTCAGGAGGATCACCGTCGTGCAGGTCGCGACGAGAAACCCGAACAGGATCCCGCGCGACAGAGACTCCCCGCGCCATCGGGCGAGCGCGGCGGCGAGGGCGATCACGCCAAAGAACTGCACGGGCCCCGCGATCGCCACGATGCGCCCGAGGCGGCGCACGCTCGAGAGCGACAGATCGAGACCGACGGTGAACAGGATCAGGACGACCCCGATTTCAGCCAGCGTCTCGACGACGTGCACGTCGCGAACGAGGCCGAGTCCGTACGGCCCGACGAGCACGCCGGCCCCGAGGAAGCCCACGAGCGGCGGCTGGCGCACGCGCTGGACGAGCCAGGCCGCGGCGAGCGCCGCGAGCAGGATGAGCGCGATCGGTCCCAGGAAGGCCGGGCTCGGCATCGAACGATGCTAACAAGGCGGCTCCCGACTCGCGCGTCGCGGCGTGCCGGACACCTTTGTTCCCGCTCACACCCGGGCACGGCTCCCCGGCGCTTCTGGTAGCCTGACCGCTGGAAGTCACGCGCACCGAGGATCGAGACGCCGCACGTCCGAAGGAGCGGTCCATGGCGATGAATACGGCCCCGGTCTCCGAGAAGCAGTGGCTCGGCCATCCGCGCGGGCTTTCGACGCTCTTTTTCACGGAGATGTGGGAGCGATTCAGCTACTACGGGATGCGGGGTCTTCTCATCCTGTTCCTGGTGGCTTCCGTGCAGACCGGAGGCTTCGGCCTGACCGACAAATCGGCCGCCGCGATCTACGGCCTCTATACCGGCTTCGTATACCTGATGGCGCTCCCGGGCGGATGGATCGCGGACCGGATCCTCGGTCAGCGATACGCCGTGTTCGTCGGCGGCTGCATCATCGCGGCCGGCCACTTCTCCATGGCCATCCCGACCGCTCCCACCTTCTACGGCGGCCTGGTCCTGATCGTCCTCGGGACGGGCCTCTTGAAGCCGAACGTCAGCGCGATGGTCGGAGACCTGTATCCCGCCGGCAGTCCCCGCCGGGACGCGGGCTTTTCCGTCTTCTATTCGGGCATCAACGTGGGCGCTCTCGTCGGGCCCTTGATCTGCGGCTACCTCGGCGAGAGGGTGAACTGGCACCTGGGGTTCTCCGCCGCCGGCATCGGCATGGTCCTCGGCCTGATCCAGTACCGGCTCGGCGCGAAGTACCTGGGAAAAGCGGGGCTCCGGCGAGCCGACGAAAGTACGCCGATCGCCGACAGGGGGGCCCGCCGAAGCCTCGCGATCGGCGTCGCCGTCGTTTTCGGTGTGCTGGCGGCGCTCGTGGCCCTTCAGGTGGCGGGAGTCGTCCGAATGAACCTGTACGGCGTCGCGAAGGGCACCGGCTATTTCATGCTCGGTCTGGCGATCCTCTACTTCGCTTCGATTCTCCTGTTCGCGAAGATCACGGTGGCGGAAAAGAAGCGGATTGGCGTGATCTTCATTTTCTTCATGGCGGCCGTGCTTTTCTGGGCGGGATTCGAGCAGGCGGGCTCCTCCCTCAACCTGTTCAGCGACCGGCTCATGAATCGCGATCTCTTCGGCAAGACAATCCCGACGTCCTGGTTCCAGTCGGTGAACTCGATTTTCTTGATCGCTCTCGCGCCGGTTTTCGGGGCCCTGTGGATCAAGCTCGGGCGCCGGCAGCCGTCGACGGCGGCGAAAATGGGTGTCGGTCTGCTGTTTCTGGCGGCGGGATTCCTCGTGCTGGCCCTGGGCGCGTCGTACGCGATCGGCGGCGTAAAGGTCAGCATGATGTGGATGATCATGACCTACCTCCTCCACACCGCCGGAGAGCTGTGCCTCTCACCTGTCGGGCTCTCGAGCGTCACCAAGCTCGCCCCGAAGAAGCTCGCGGGGCAGCTCATGGGCACGTGGTTCATGGGAACCGCACTCGGGAACCTGATTGCCGGTCTCGCGGCGGGCGGGTTCGAGGGGATGGGGGTGTCGGAGCTGTTCTCCGCCGTCGCCAAAGTCACGGGAGTCGCCGGGCTGGTCCTCCTGATCTTCGCGCGGCCGATCCGCAGGCTGGTCGGCGGGGCGGAGGACACGGTCGAGGAGGGCGCCGGGCCCGGCGGCGCGATCGACCTGCGAGAGGGCGCGATGACTCGGGCGGAAAGCTGATTCCGAGAACTCCCATGCCGCCTAGAATTTCGCGACGAGCGCGGCCGAAGTGATGGTGTCCGTCTTTTTCTTTCCGGGCACGGGCTCGTTCAACGTGAGCCAGGCGTAGGAGAGCTTCACCGAAAGAACGGTCGTGACCCCGGCGGTGAGCGAGATCTTGTTGGCGAACCGCCAGTCTTTCGAGTCGTTCAGGTCTTCCGTGAACGACGCCTCGTCCGAGAGCTCGCTCGTCTTCGAGAGCTTCCAGCGGTAGTCGAGGCCCGCGCGCGCGGTGGCGAAGTTCCGGGTCTCGATTCCCGCGGAAGCGGGCAGGATCCGCCGCTCGCTCGTGTAGCCCAGACCGCCTTCGAGCTTGAGCGAGTGCGGGTCTCCGGAGAGGAACTGCCACGCGGCGCCGGCCTCTCCGGCGAATTGCCCGTCGATCCCGGCAAATCGGTTCTGACGGTACGTTCCCAGACCGTAGATTTCGAGACGCGGGTTCAATTTGCGGGCGGCCCGAAGAAGTCCCTCGAACGTGCGCGCCGTCTCGACGCCGTCGCTCTCGCTCCGGATAAACGCCAGGGATGCCTTGTAGTTCCAGACGCCCGGCGCGTAGAGGACTTCACCGGCCGCCCCGAGAGTCTTCGCATCGGAATTGCCCGAGGTCGCGACGTAGGACGCCTCCGCTTTCCCCGACCAGACGGGGGGAGGCTTCGGAGGATCGTCGGCGCGGGCGGCGCGCGCGGCGAGGGCGCACAGGCACAGCAGGACAATCCGGGTGCTTCGCGGCATGTTGGCCTCCTGCGGCGACGCGGGCATGCAGGATCCGGGCCCGATCCGGCGCCGCAGAAGGGGGTCAGACCGACGGGCGGTTTTCGGAAATCGGCGGCCGATCCGCACCGAGAAGCCGGGCCGCGAAGGGCCGCACCGCGACCCCCAGGACGCTGCCCCGCGGCCGCCCCCGGGAGATGTCCCTCCAGCGGAGCCCCTGCTCGACGCTGAGCGCCGTTCCCAGGAAAATCCAGACGACCTCGGAGGTCCCGGCGACGTCGCCGGCAAATGCCGCCGCCGCCGCCAGAACGTTCAAGGCTCCCACCGCGAAGAGAAGGGCCGCGGTGATGAGCCCCCATTTGCGCCAGGCGAAGTCGTATCGGCGCTCGAGCCGCTGCTGGTCCATCCGCGGCAGGAGCGAGAGCGCGGGCTCGAGCAAGCGGAAGAGATCCTGATCGGTGAGCCCCGCAGAGGGACGGGCGACGGCGCGAGAAATCGGAGTGCCCCGGCCGCGCAGGGCCGCGACGGCGCGGTACAACGCCGTCCCGGCGACGGAGCCCATCGGGTGCCCCGCGATCCAGGCGCTCCCGATCCGCACCGCTGACTCCGACGCGAAGAAGATCGACAGCAGGAGCGGCGGAGCAGGGTGGAACAATGGAGCGGCACCGAACACCCCGAGGATGTACGAGAGCAGCCCCAGGATGCCGAGCACGAAGATCGGAGCCGCGGAGATCACCGTCATCGCGAGGGCGGGCGCGCCGATCTCCGACTCGAGCCGCTCCTGGACCGGGCCCGGGAGGTGCCCGATCAGGGGCGAGAACAGAATCGCGAGACGCCGCTCGCGGACGGAATCGTTTCTGCGAACGCGCTCGGTGCCGCGCGCCGCTTCGCTCGAGGCGTCGTACCTCTCGATGACGCGGATGGCGTGACGGTCCTGCCAGGGCGCGAGGCGGTAGCGGACGGCGCCGGTCGCGAGCGGGTTGGCCTCGACGACCTCGTAGATCGCGTCGTGCCATCGGACGGCCGTTCCGGGATGCTCGGCCCGAGTCTGGGAACCGCGGGCCTGGCCCGCCCATCCCTTCGAGACGGCGCAGATGAGCCCGATCGAGCCGTCGGGGAGAGGCTCGGCGACGTCGGTGCCGAACGCGGAACGCGAGTCCATGACGAGAGTCGGTCGAGGGTACCAGAACGCGCGCGGTCGCTACGACCCTGCCGCTGGCCTGCCTCGTGCTTCGATCCGGGGCGTGGTCCGCAGAACCTTCGAGTCGGCAGCGCCGCTGGTGCCCGCCCGTCCCACTCTGCCAAAGCTGCGCGGCGCGGCGGCGGGCTGCCGCGCGTGCGACCTGTGGAAGCGCGGCACGCAGACCGTCTTCGGCGAGGGTAGCCGCTCGGCCCGGCTCGTGCTCGTCGGCGAACAGCCCGGCAACCGCGAGGATCTGGAGGGGCGCCCGTTCGTCGGCCCGGCCGGACGACTCCTCGACGAGGCGCTCGAAGAAGCCGGGATCGATCGGAAACTCGCCTACGTCACGAACGCGGTCAAGCACTTCAAGTGGGAGCCGCGCGGCAAGAAACGCATCCACCAGAAGCCGAACGCCGTCGAGATCACGGCGTGTCGTCCCTGGCTGGATGCGGAGCTCGCCGTTCTCCGGCCGCAGGTCCTCGTGTGTCTTGGGGCGACGGCGGCGCAGGCCCTTCTCGGCCGGACTTTTCGCGTGACAAAGAGCCGCGGCGCGCTCATCCCCTCGCCGCTCGCGCCTCACGTGATCGCGACCGTGCATCCCTCTTCGATCCTCCGAGCGCCCGACGAGGCGGCCCGGCGGCGGGACATGCGGATGTTCGTCGCGGATCTGCGGTTCGCCGCCCGATATCTGCCTTCCCTCTGATGCCGTCCGGGCCGTTCCGGAAGCCTTTTAGGCCCGAAACTGCTAACATTTCCGCGGAGGGTCTGTGACACCCGCGATCGAACTGCAGACCGGCCTGGCTCAGGAGCGCTGGCGCAAAGCCGTCGACGCGCTGTGGCGGGAGGTTTTGTATTACCGCCGCGCGAGACTGGCGGACCGGGAACGCGACCGGGCCGAGCGTCGCCTCCGCAACCTTCGCCGCATCGTTCGGCACGCGCTTTCGGAGTACCACCGCCTTCAGGTCGAGACCGTGCAGGACACTCCGCGTCGCGACTGACCTCGCGGACTGAGGCTCCCGAATGACGCGAAGCGAAGGCGGTCCTCCTGCCGCCAGTTCTGCGTCGCCGCCCTGGAAAAAACTTGCGTGGCTTCCGGACGCGTTCGCGGTCTGCCGCCTTCCCCCCGGGGTCGCCGTCCCGGTCTTCCCGGCACGGAGCTTTCTCTACTCCGTCACGCGAACGGATCGCGAGCTGTCCATCGTGTGCGAGGAGGCGTTCGCCCCCGAGGGCGCCGCGGTGGAATCGCGGTGGCGGGCTCTGCGCCTCGAAGGGCCGATCCCGTTCTCCATGACGGGGGTGCTCGCCGCCCTCTCCGCGCCGCTCGCCCGAGCCGGGCTTCCGATATTCGTCGTGTCGACGTACGACACCGACTACCTTCTCGTCCGGGGCGAGGATGCGGAGGCCGCCCGCGCGGCGCTCGAGAAAGACGGGTTCACCTTCGAGCCTTAAGGAAGCGTGGGGACGAGAGCGCTCACTCCCGGAAACTCTCGCGGCCGAACGCGAGCCATCCGGCGTTGGCGCGAGACAGAAGCTTCTCCAGTCCGCCGTCCAGGTCGCAAGTCTGCTTGAATCCGGCGTCGAAATGGTACCGGCAGAGGTCGAAGAGGGACTGCAGCCTCTCGAGAACGGGTCCGCCCTCGAGCCCGGCTCCCGAAAGTCCTCGGGTCGCGTTGATGGCGGAAAGGATCCGCCGGGCGTCCTCGGGTGTCGTCATCACCCCGACGAGCCGGCCCTCCGCGTCCATCACCATGCGCGGGTCTTTCCGGTCGCAGGTCCAGGGCTCGGGCGAATGCGCCCGGGGCGGAGCAGGCTCTGACGCCATAGGGTCCTCCTGGGGGTCGTTGCGGTGTTACGAGCTCGCCTTTCATTATGCGGGCGGAAGCGCCGGACTGTCGGCATTTCTGTCCGGCGCGCCATCGGATCGGAATCCCCCGACACCTCAAATTCTCTTCACGAGCGGCGGACCCTTGGACCGGCTGCGCTGGCCGATGCGCGACGCCTGCCCGCGGGCCCCCTCGCCCCAACCCTCTCCCCGAGTGCGGGGCGAGGGGACAGAGCTGCGCTCCAGCCAGGATGGTGGTTAAGCTCGCCCCGAGAGGAGTCTCCCGACCAGAGGGAGGGAGGAGCCTCTCGGGGCGGGAGCGTGAGCGAACGCAGTGAGCGGAAGCGACGTGAGGCGAGCGGTCGAGCCGACAGGCGAGCCGCTCGCCGGTGCCTTCGCCGCGCACGGCGAAGGCAGCTCCCGCAGTGAGCGAAGGCGACGGTTGGCGACGGTTAATATGCCCCAATGCGCCATCCCATCCGTCTCGCTTTCGCCTGCGCTCTCGCCGCCCTGCTGCTTGCGTGCGCCTCGCAGCCGGCGCAGCCGGCGCCGCCTGCCCGCGCGGCCGCGGCCGCCCGGCCGTTTCCGAGGATCGCCTCGTATGCCCTCGACGGACAGATTCCGATGCCGGGAGACACCGGCTGGGATTACCTGACCGTCGACGCTCCGTCGCACCGCGTTTATGTCTCGAGAGGCGACCGCGTCCTCGTGATCGATGCCCCCGGGCGAAAAGTCGTGGGCGAGATCGCGCCGACTCCAGGTGTCCACGGAATCGCCGTAGTTCCGGAACTCGATCGTGCGTTCACGAGCAACGGCCGGGCCGCGTCGGTCACCGTGTTCTCGGCTTCGACGCTCGCGATTGTCGGCGAGGTCAAGGGAACGGGGGAGAACCCGGACGCAATTCTTTACGACTCCGCGAGCGGGCGCGTGTTCACCTTCAACGGCCGGGGAAAAAGCGCCACCGCGATCAACGCAAAGACGCTCGCGATCGAAGGGACCGTTCCGCTCGACGGAAAGCCGGAGGGCCCCGCGTCCGACGGGCAGGGGCATATCTTCGTCAATATCGAAGACACGAACACCCTGGCCGTCTTCGATTCCCGGAGCCTCGCCGTCACCGCGCGGTGGTCCCTCGCTCCCTGCGACGAGCCAACCGGGCTGGCGCTTGACGCCGCGCACCAGCGTCTGTTCGTCGGCTGCCACAACAAGCGGATGATGGTCGTCGATTCTTCCACGGGCCGCATCGTCACTTCGCTGCCGATCGGAGAAGGGGTCGATGGAACTGCCTTCGATCCGGCGACCGGGCTCGCCTACGCGTCGAACGGAGACGGAACCCTGACGGTCGTGCACGAGGACTCTCCGGAATCCTTTCGCGTCGTTCAGAACGTTTCGACGCAGCGAGGGGCGCGCACCCTCGCGCTCGATCTCGCGACCCACAGGGTGTATCTCGTGACCGCGCAGTTCGGTCCCTCCCGGCGCCGACCGCCAACCGCCCGAACCCGCGCCCTCCCATGCTGCCGGGCACGGCGGTCGTGCTGGTCGTCTCCCCTCGGAGCTGACGGGCAGGAGCGGAGCGCGCCGAACCGCGCGGATCCAGGCGGCAGGCCGCCCGCGCGACGGCGGCCGAACCGCCTGCTTCAAAATCCGCCCGCCAAACACCGGAACACGCCTCTCCCTGCACCTTCCAACCCAAAGTCCTAGAATCGCGGAAACGAACCCGTCGGATAGTCGACCGGTTATCCCGTTCAGGAGGTCGCCATGCTCGAGAGAAGAATTTCGGGAGTTCTGGCCGCGCTGATTCTCGGCGCATTTCTGTTACCCGCGCGATTGCGCGCGCAGGACCTGACCGTCGTCGCCACCGGCTTGAAGGCGCCGGCGAAGGTCTCCCTGACGACAGCGGGGAACCTCCTCGTCTGCGAGGCGGGGGCGGGGCCGAACACGGGGCGCATCTCCCTCGTGCGCCGGGACGGGACCCGGATCACGATTCTCGACGGCCTTCCCTCCGGACTCTCCGCAGTGGGGAACAACGCCCCCTCCGGGCCATCGGGCCTCGAGCAGATTGGCGACGTCTTTTTCCTGACGATCGGCTCGGGTGACGAAAGCCTTCCGGGTCCCGCGCCGGGCCTCGAGATCGCGAACCCGAATCCATCTTCCCCGATCCTGAGCTCGGTTTTGAAACTGCGCTTCAGCGCGACGATCGACGCGACGGCGGGAAATTTCGCCCTCACCCCCGCGCAGCACGTGGCGCTGAAAAACGGAACTGAGCTCGTCATCAACAACCCGTCTGGTGAGACCCTCCGCATCTCGCTCCTCGTGGATTTCCCCGACCTCGTCGGCCCGAGGTCGTCCAATCCCTACGGGCTTGTCTCGCTGGGGAGCCGGATTGCCGTCGTGGACGCGAGCCTGAACTCGATTTTGAGCGTCGATCTCGCGACCGGAAACTACGTGACGCTCGCCGCGTTCCCCCCCCTGACCAACCCCGCGGCACCGCCCCCCGTCGTGGACGCCGTTCCGGACAGCATCCGGCTCTCCAACGGGCAGATGCTCGTTCCGTTCCTGACCGGTTTCCCCTTCAATCCCGGTCTGTCGGAAATTCGCCTCGTCGATTCGACCACGGGAGCGAACACCCGCCTGATCGGAGGTCTCAACTCCGCGATCGACGTGCTTCCGGTGGCGCCCGTCGTCGACCAGTACCTCGTCCTGGAGTTTTCCACGAACATGACGGCGAACGCACCGGGCCGCCTGCTGTTCTACAGCACCCCGTCGGGGCCGCCGACCGTGCTGGCCAGCGGTCTCATCACCCCGACGAACATGGCTCTGGACCGGAATACGCGGGAAGTCTTCATCACGGAGTTTGGTCCCGGGCGGATCCGGCGGCTGAACGTGGGCGGCACGATCCCACCGTTTCCCTGCGCGCCCGGCTCGACAACCCTGTGTCTCGGCGGCGGCCGCTTCCAGGTGAAGGCGTCCTGGCGCACCGCCTCGGCGTCCGGAATCGGCAACCCCGTCGGGCTGACCGATACGACCGCGCACTTCTGGTTCTTCAGCCCCGATAACGTCGAGGTCTTCGTGAAAGTGGTGCGCGGCTGCGCCTTCAACAACAGGTTCTGGGTCTTCGCCGGAGGCATGACCAACGTCGAAGTCACGCTGACCGTGACCGACACGCAGACCGGCGACGTGAAGACGTACGTGAATCCGTTGAACACGCCGTTCGCCCCGATCCAGGACACGAGCGCGTTCGCGGGATGCCCCGTGACGTTTCCGTAACGAGGGGCGGGAGCTGACGCCGCCGGCCGCCGGTGAGTTGCGACATGGAAAATTGGAGACTCACCCTGCGGCCGGCGCTTCTTCGCTGAATTGAGCGCCGGCTGTGCGGCCGGGGCAGCAGAACATTCTCGAGGTGGATCCGCGATTTCCCTAAAGACGCTTCGCCTCGGTCATCCACCCTTTGACGGCCGAGAACCCCGTGCTCGGACTTCCGGCAACGACCCCCCCGTAGAACCCGATACCGTTGAAGAGCGCGGGGACGGCGACACCCCCTAACAAGGCGCCCGGCCCCGTCGTGAGCACATTCAGAAGAACACTGTTGGCTCCGAAAAAAATCAGGGTTCCTGAGTGACCGAGTGCGAATGCGGTCGTCGTGCTCAGCATGATGAACCCGCCCTTGAAGTGATTGCGATTCATCTCACCGACACCCAGACCGCGGTAAATCTTTCCCCAGCCGCCCGGGAGGCCCGTGAAGGAGACCGTTTCGCTGACGGGTAACGAGACCCCGACGCTCACCCCGACGCCTCCATAGGTAATTTCGTAGAGATGAGGTTCGTTCCCCCATTTGACGTACAGCTTGCCCCCCGAGCCCTGCAGCTGGACGCCGAGCCCGACCGCGACGTCCGCGCCGGCAGAAGTCGTGAAATACCACCTCGAGTCGCGATGGATGACATTTGACAGCCAGCCCAAACGACACCTCCCGGGGGACTCTGCCCCACGCGCATCTCACATCCGTCTGCCGCCACGTGCCGGGTTTTCCTAACCATAATCCGGAACGAGCGTCTTTGGACGACCCGGGGCGTCGCTCTGGACGAAATCGGGTAGGATGCGAAAACTGGATGCCCCGCACGCGGGCCGTTAGCTCAGTCGGTTAGAGCATCGGCCTTTTAAGCCGGTGGTCCTGGGTTCGAGTCCCAGACGGCCCACCAACCTCTTCTCACCGCTCGTTACCGGCTGCGCGCGAAAGTGGCCGCAAATACGGCCTATTTGGGGGCTTTCGCCGCGAGCGTGCCGCGGGCGCTCAGACCCGAAAAGGTCAATCCCGGTGGCACGCCCGCAGAAAGTCCCGCAGAAAGTCCGCAGAAAGGCTGAGCCGTGCCGCCCGTAAAAATCACCCTCCCGGCGCTGACGCCGAATCAGCGAAAGCTCATCGAGAGCCCGGCGCGGATCCTGTACGTCGGCGCCGGGACGAAGACCGGGAAGACGGTCGGGCTCGCGCTCTGGATCGTGCAGGGATTTCTTGCCGGCGAGCGATGCGCCGTCGTCGGGCCCTGGTACCGGCGATCGCGCTCCCTCTTCGATTTGCTCAAGACTTTCCTCGAGGTCCCGATCGCGCGCCAGGACGTCGCCGCGGCGGAGTTGAAATTCACCGGCGAGAACGGCGGCCGGGTCGATTTTTATTCGGGCGACAACCCGGAGGCGATCTACGGCGACGCCTATCACCGCGTCGTGATCGACGAAGCGAGCCGGCAGACCGAGGCGTCCCTGACCGCGGCGCTCACGACGATTTCGGCGACGAACGGAAAGGTCCGACTCGCGTTCAACCTCGAACGCGGGTCAAAGAACTGGGCGATTCGACACCTGCTCCGGGTCAAGCACATGACTCCCGAAGAGCGCGCGACGTCCTCCGAGGATTACATGCTCTTCCCGACTCTCGGGGAAGGCTTCGTCCCGGCCGAGCTGATCGAGTCGATGCGCAACAAGATGCCCGAGAGTTTGTGGCGCGCGCTCTACCTGGCGGAGATTCCGGAGGCCGACGCTGCTCTGCTGAGAGGACTCGACGAGATTTTCACGGGCGCGGAATGGAGCTCGCCCGTCAAGGGAGGCCGCTACGTCATGGGCGCAGACCTCGCGCGCAAGCAGGACTGGACTGTCCTGACCGTTCTCGACGTGGGCTCGGGAAAGGTGGCCTACGTCGACCGGTTCAACGCGGTTGCCTGGACGGTCCAGGTTGAGCGAGCCGCGGCGCTCTATGCGCGGTACGGCTGTTCGCGCGCGGTCGTCGATGCGACGGGCGTCGGCGACGTCGTGATCGAGGAGCTCAGGAAGGCCGGGCTGCGCGTCGAGGGTTTTGTCTTTACGGGCCCGAGCAAGAAGCGACTGATCGAGCGTCTCGTCGTCGCGTGCGAGAAGCGGGAGATTTCCATCCCGCAGAAGTACGTCTGGCTTCGCGAAGAAATGGACGCGATGGAGTACGAGCTCTCCGAAAGCGGGGAGGTGCGATACGGCAGCGCCGCGGGTATGTCAGATGACGGAGTCATGAGTCTCGCGCTCGCCTGCCAGGAGCTCGGGAAGGGCGGTGCGGGATTCTTCGTGGCGCTGCGGGTCGAGAAATACGCGGGCACTTCCCTCGTCGACGAGAGCGGGTATCGCGACGGGAAATTCTACGAGAACGGCGGACAGTGGGCTCGCGACATGGACGAGGCCGAAGCGGAAGAGCGCGACCGGCGAAACCGCTTCCGGGGATTTTGATGCGGGTGCCAGGCAAGCGCGGCGCGGCGTGCGTCTCCTCTTCTCCACTGCTCGAGACGCCGGAGCAGCTTTCCGTCCCGCGCTCCGATCTCTGGCTCGCCTATCGCGCCCTGGCGGCGCTGGTGCGGGCGACCGATGGCCGGTTCGACAGCGAACGGTTTCTACTGGCTAAGGAAGAGGCGGAGCGCATGGTCCGGCTGCTCAAAGGGCGGGCGGACCTGAACGCTTGACCGCGAGCGTAGAGTCATCGGTGGGCGGATAGGCGGCGGGTAGCTCCCTCCGACCGAACCGCGGCCCCCCGCGCCGCTCTCCGCCTGCTCTACTTCTCGCGGGGAGAGTGCAGGGGACTCGCATGGCTCCGCTGACCGGCCCGCGGAAAATCGTCCGTTGGATCCCCCCGCCCGAAGACACCTGTGACCTTGAACGACTCGAGCGGAAGTTAGGCCGCCAGGTCCGCAAACGCGAAAAGGATATCGGTGGCGCTGACCTATCTCGTCAACGTCGCGATTCGGGACTATCTCGGGTCGAAGCAGCCGATCGAGCCCAAGCGTGCGGGCCGGCCGCGGACGGCGAAGAAGGGAGCGAAATCATGAAACGGATCCGTCAGGTCGAGTGGTCGGGGGATACCGGCGAGGGCACGATCTTCTTTTTCGTGGACTCCGAGACGAAGAAGAAGGTGAGCAAGCACCTGTACATCAGCTACCGCGCCGAGCGGAAGGAGATCCTCGTCTCGGCGAAGACGGAGGACCTGGCCGACGCGAAGCGGGAATTGAAGCGCCTGACGCGCAGCCGGGACAATGCGGGGGAGGGGATCGCTCCGCTCGCGACTCCGAAGCTCGAGCGCGTGACGGTCGCGGACCTCCTCGATGCGAACCTCCGCCGCTGCGAGGCGGAGAAGCTCGCGAGCGTCTGCGAGATTCGGTATCGAACCGGGACGTTGAAGGCGCTGCTCGGTCCGATCCGGGCGGTGGAGTTCCGGCCGGAGCACGTTGACCAGTACCGGGAGCGTCGGCGGAAGGGCGACGGCACGCTCAAGCGCGCGAAGGCGGGGGCGACGAGCATCCGCCGCGAGCTCGAGATCTTGAACCGCGCGTTTCGGTACGCGGTGCAGCGCAAGGCGATCGCGTTCGCGCCCTACATCGAGCTACCCGAGATCGACAACGTCTCGGAGATCGAATTTCCGCCCGAGCGCGTCGGGGAGCTTGTCTCGCGGCTCCGCAAGCTCAAGACCGGAGACCCGCTCCCGGACCTCGTGGAGTTCATGAGTCTGACGGCGCGTCGGCCGGAAGGGCTCCGGAACCTGACGTGGTCGCAATTCGACTCGGAGACCTGGACGCTCAAGATCCGGCCCGAGAAGAAGGGCAACGCCGTCATGATCGGGCTCTCCGGCGCGTTACGGGAGATCATCGAGCGCCGGCTCGCCGCTCGTCGGCTCGGTTGCGACCTGATCTTCCACCGCAGCGGCCGGCACATGCGCGACGAGAAGGACCGGGCCCTGTTCGCCGGCGCATGCGCGGAAATGGGGCTCGCCTATGGACGCGACGGAGGTTTCACGATCTACACGGTGAAGAGCACCGCGGTCGGGCTGATGAATGACGCCGGGCTGTCGCACGCGGAGATCAAGGACCGCAGCGGACACAAGACCGACGCGATGATGCTGCGATACCTCAAGCAGCGGCCGGAGCGGGCTCACGCGGCCTCCGAGAAGGTCGAGCTCTACCTGGCGGCGAAGCGGGAAGCGGCGGCAGAAAAACGAGTCGTCGGCGCAGAAAGAGTGGCGGTTTTTCCGAGCGTTTCGGAGAAATAGGTTGGGTTCGAGTCCCAGACGGCCCACCAAAGATCCTCTCGACTCCTCAGCATGGGCCCTGGAACGGGGCTCTGGACGGCAGGCGGGCGGCCGCGTTAATCCGGGAGGCCCGCGCGGCGGCGCGCGTCGAGGCAGGCGGCGCTTGCCGGTTCGAGCCGGCGGCAGGGCAGCGGGCGGTCCTCGTAAATCCGGCAGCGAGACGGTCCGGCGATCCGGCCATCGAACTCGGCGCAGACGAACCGGCCTGCCTCGTCCCGCACCGTTCCGAGTTTCTCGACGAGCTGTCCGAAGCCCGTCGGGCCGCCGTATCGCAAGGTCACCGTGAGGACTCCCACCCGGCGAAGGCGCAACTCCTCATCGTCCAGCGCCACGTAGCCGTTTCCCGTCCAGGGGGACGCGCAGCAGGCTCCGCAGGTCCGGCAGTCCAAGGCCGGGGCGGGCCAATCGGGGGACTCTGGAAAAAGCATGGCGAGCTCCACCCGATTCTACCCATGAGGCGCGGAGCGGGGACCTCGACGGCGAGCGCAGTTCAGCGGGACGCGGGCTGCGTGGCGGAAGGCGTGCGGTCGCGGTCCGGCGTGGTGTTGCCGGGCGTTGCGCGATAGCCGGGGCTGCTCGTCCCGCCCGCCGGCGTCACGGTGTACCGGCCGCCGGTTCCAGAATCAGTAGATCCGCCGGTCCCGGTGGTTCCCGCCGTGCCGGTCGTCCCGGTCGTCCCCGTGGTCCCACCGGTCGGAGATCCTCCTCTCGGTGTGGAAGACGAGCAGGCGGCCTGGCCGATGAGCAGGACCCCGGCGAGGAGGGCGACTGCGGGCAAAAAAAGCGCGGAGAGACGGACCCTCGAGCGTGTATTCATCTGGAGCCTCCGCTCGCCCGTCTGCAAGGGATGTTCCGGATCAGGTGCCCGGCAGGGCCTTTAAGAACTCGCTGTCGAGGCACCAGACCGTTTCTTCCCGCCGGGGACCGGTCGAGAGAAACACAGCCGGCGCGCCGATCCGTTCCTCGAGGTAACGCACGTACCGGTGCGCCGCGGCCGGCAGGTCCCCGGGGCGCGTCGCGGCGGTCGTTTTCGTCTGCCATCCCGGGACCGTTTCGTACACGGGCTCGACGCGGTCGAGGTCTTCGACGAGAGGAGGGACGTCGTAGAGCTCCCGCCCGTCGAGCCGGTAGCCGACGCATACGGGGATTTCGGCGAGTTCGTCGAGCACGTCGAGCTTCGTTATGGCGACGGCGGCGGCGCCCGAGAGCTCGACGGCCGTGCGCGCGACCACCGCGTCGAACCAGCCGGTCCGGCGGGGGCGGCCGGTCGAGGTCCCGTATTCGTTCCCGCGTGCCCGCAGGAACTCGCCGGTCGCGTCCTTCAGCTCCGTCGGAAACGGGCCGGACCCGACCCGGGTCGTATAGGCCTTCAGAACGACGAGCGAGCCGTCGAGCGCCCGGGGCGAGATGTGCAGCCCGGCGGCGACGCCCCCGGACGTGCACGTCGAGGACGTCACGAACGGGTACGTTCCCGCCGAGAGGTCGAGCATCGCGCCGTGCGCGCCCTCCGCGAGCAGCGTGCCCCCGCGGGAAAGATGGTCGCGCAGGTAGCGTCCGGTATCGCGCACGTGCGGCTTCAACGCCTCGGCGGAGCGGCCGAGAGAGTCGACGACGGCGCTCGTTTCCGGGATGTCGGCGCAGCCGAGAGATCGGAGAAGGCCTCCGGTTTCGGCGGCCAGCGCCTCGACGCGCGCGCGGAGGGTCTCGGGACGGTAAAGCTCCGCGACGCGGATGCCCTTGCGGGCCGCCGCGGACTCGTAGGAGGGACCGATTCCGCGCAGCGTCGTTCCAATCTTCGCGTCTCCCGCCGCGGATTCCCGCGCGGCATCGAGCAGGCGGTGCCACGGGAGGATCACCTGCGCGCGGTCGGACAGCAGGAGGTTGTCGCCGATTTCGACGCCCTGCTCCCGCACGGTCGCGATTTCCGACAGGAGAGCGTCGGGGTCGACGACGACACCCGGGCCGATGACGCCGATCCGGCCGCGCACCGCGCCGGCGGGAAGGAGGTGCAGGGCGAAGTGCCGGTCTCCGAACTTCACCGTGTGGCCGGCGTTATGTCCCCCGTGGTACCTGGCGACGACGTCGAAGCGGTCGGAGAGAAGGTCGATGATCTTCCCCTTCCCTTCGTCTCCCCACTGGCCTCCGAGGATCGCGACGACCTTCACCGCAAAGCTCTCCTTCGCGCCGGGGGCGCAAGCGGACGATGTGTGAAAAACGAGGCAGGGTACCATTCAAAGAGGGCCGGCGCGGCGCGCGGGGCGCGATTTCCCGGGCCGGAGCGCCAACGCGGTCGGTCGATCCGGCGAAAGCTCCTACAATCGCGGGCGGCATGAAACCCCTGTCGCTGTCCGGTTCCGATATGCGCCTCTCCGACCTTCCCGAAATCGCGGGCCGACGCGTGCGCGTGGTTCTGGCCAACGCCGCACGCCGTGCGATCGCGGCTTCCCGGCGGATCGTCGAAGGCGCGGTCGCCCGCAACGAGCGCGCGTACGGACTGACGACCGGGTTCGGGAAATTCGCCGACGTGGCCGTGCCGCGCGAAGACCTCGAGAAGCTCCAGAGGAACCTGGTGCGCAGTCACTGCGCGGGCGTGGGCGAGCCACTGCCCGACGAGGTCGTCCGGGTGATGATCGCCCTGCGCGTCAATGCCCTCGCGAAAGGATGCTCGGGCGTGCGGACCTCGACTGTCGAAGCTCTTCTTGCGATGCTCGCCGCCGACATCCTCCCCGTCGTACCAGCCCGCGGATCCGTCGGGGCGTCGGGGGATCTGGCTCCGCTGGCGCATCTCGCTCTGGGCCTGATGGGAGAAGGCCGCGTGCGGGTCGGCGGACGCCAGCTGCCGGCGCGGCGCGCCCTCGAGCGCGCGGGCCTCGAGCCCGTGACCCTGCGGGCGAAGGAGGGCCTGGCGCTCATCAACGGCGTCCAGATGTCCGTCGCGGTCGGAGGGCTCGCGCTCCAGCGCGCCCTGGCGCTGACGCGCATCGCCGACGTCGCCGGGGCGGCGACGCTCGACGCGGCCAGGGGATCCGACGCCGCGTTCGATTCCCGGGTCACGTCCGTCCGCCCGCACCCCGGCGCGATCGCGTCCGCGCGCAACTTGAAGACGCTGCTGGGGGGCAGCGCCATCCGGGAGTCGCACCGGGGCTGCGGCCGCGTGCAGGACAATTATTCGCTCCGCTGCATGCCCCAGGTGCATGGCGCCGCGCGGGACGCGTTCGCGCACGCCCGGGACGTGCTCGAGCGCGAAATGAACAGCGCCACCGACAACCCGCTGGTGTTCGCGGAAGGCGGCGAGATCATTTCGGGTGGAAACTTCCACGGAGCTCCCGTGGGATTGGTGCTCGACTACGCGGCGATCGCCGCCACGGATCTCGCCTCGATCTCCGAACGGCGGATCGAGAAGCTGCTGAATCCGGCCCTTTCGGATCTGCCCGCATTTCTGGTGGCCGAGGGCGGGCTGAACTCGGGACTGATGATGGCCCAGGTGACGGCCGCCGCTCTCGTTTCCGAGTCGAAGATCCTGTCGCACCCGGCCTCCGTCGACTCGATCCCCACCTCTGCCGACAAGGAGGACCACGTCTCGATGTCGCCGATCGCCGCCCGGAAGTTCGCCGCCGTCGTCGACAATCTCGAGCGCGTCCTCGGTATCGAAGTTCTCGCCGCGTTTCAGGCGATGGAGTTTCTCCGCCCGCTCCGCTCCTCGAAGCCGCTCGAGCGGCTGAGGACGGCGTTCCGGGAAGTCGTCTCCCCCTGGGACGGGGACCGTCTGCTCGCGCCGGACCTGGAAGCTTCCCGTCGGTTCCTGGCCGGCGCGCCCATGGAGCGCCTGGCCGCCCGGCTGGAGTAGTCCGATACTATTTCGCCGTGCCCGCTTCGAATGCCCCTCGAACGATTCGCGCCGGCAGGGGAACGACGCTGCGGTGCGGCGGATGGCAGCAGGAAGCGGCCCTCCGGATGCTCGAGAACAACCTCGATCCCGAAGTTGCGGAAAAGCCGGACGAGCTGATCGTCTACGGGGGCACCGGCAAGGCGGCGCGCAGCTGGGAGGCATACGACCGCATCGTCGATACCCTGCGCCGCCTGCGCGGGGACGAGACCCTGCTCGTGCAATCCGGCAAGCCCGTGGGCGTCTTCGAGACCCACACCGACGCGCCCCGGGTCCTGATCGCCAACTCCCTTCTCGTGCCCGCGTGGGCGACAGGCGACGAGTTCCGGCGGCTCGAAGGGCTGGGGCTCACCATGTACGGCCAGATGACGGCCGGCTCCTGGATCTACATCGGCAGCCAGGGGATCCTCCAGGGGACATTCGAGACGTTTGCCGCGGCGGGCGAGCGCGAGTTCGGAGGAGATCTTCGCGGCCGGCTCGTCGTCACCGCGGGGCTGGGGGGGATGGGGGGAGCCCAGCCGCTCGCCGCCACGATGAACGGCGCGGTGGCGCTCGTCGCGGAAGTCGATCCCGAGCGCATCGAGCGGCGCCTGCGCACGCGCTACCTGGATGTCCGCGAAACGACGATCGACTCCGCCATCGACCGCGCGATCGGCGCCCGGGAAAGGGGAGAGGCGATCTCGATCGGCGTGCGCGCGAACGCCGTCGAGCTCCTGGAACGGCTGCTCCGGCGAGGCATCCTGCCGGACCTGGTCACGGATCAGACGTCCGCTCACGACGAGCTGGCGGGGTACGTTCCCGAGGCGCGTCCCGACGAGGACGTTGCGCGCCTGCGCGAGGCGGATCCCGCCGAGTACGTCCGACGATCCTACGAAACGATGGCCCGCCACGTCCGGGCATTGCTGGAGCTCCAGCGGCGCGGCGCCGTCGTTTTCGACTACGGAAACAACCTTCGCGGCCAGGCGCGCAAGGGGGGCGTGGCCGACGCTTTCGACATCCCCGGATTCGTGCCTCGCTACATCCGCCCGCTTTTCTGCGACGGAAAGGGACCGTTCCGGTGGGCGGCGCTCTCGGGCGACCCGGAAGACATCCTGGCAACGGACCGGGCGCTCCTCGAGCTCTTCCCGGAGAATGCGGCCCTCGCCAGGTGGCTGAAGCTGGCGCAGGAGCGGGTCGCGTTCCAGGGATTGCCGGCGCGGATCTGCTGGCTTGGCTACGGAGAGCGGGACCGGGCCGGGCTCGCTTTCAACCAGCTCGTCGCGGACGGCCGGGTTCAGGCTCCGATCGTGATCGGACGCGATCATCTCGACGCCGGGTCCGTCGCGTCACCAAATCGTGAGACCGAGGGGATGCGCGACGGCTCCGACGCGATCGCGGACTGGCCGATCTTGAATGCGCTGCTCAATACGGCATGCGGCGCGACCTGGGTCTCCGTGCATCACGGGGGCGGCGTCGGGATCGGCAACTCCATTCACGCCGGCATGGTGGTCGTCGCGGACGGGACTGGGGACGCGGCCCGGCGGCTGAGGCGCGTTCTCAGGGCAGATCCGGGAACGGGCGTGATGCGCCATGCGGACGCCGGATATCCGGAGGCCATCACCGCCGCCCGTGAGCGCGGAATCGATCTCCCATCCGTCCCCGGAGCGCCCCCTTCCCGGTGATCGCCGGCCGGCGGGCGGTGTTCGCGGCGGCGGCGATCGGCGCTCTCGCGCTCGCGTTCGCCGACGGGTGGGTTCCCGGTGGGGGCGAGAGCTCGGAGGCGCGGCCGCCCCGCGCGCTCCAGAACGCCTTGCGGGAGGAAGCCGCCTCGCTCTCGAGGTGCGCAGTCGCGTTCGGAGCGCGGCCCGACGTCTCGCGCTCTCTCCAGGGCGGCGGGGTCGCGATCGACCGTCTGACACTCTTCTCGGCTGCACGGCAGGCCGTCGAGAACGCGCCAATCGGAACGTGGATCGCGTTGACCGACTCGGCCGGCGGCGCGCAGGCGTGGTGGGGAGACGCGCCCGCGACGCTCGCCGGGTTCCAGGCCCGCGACGGCCTCGGCGCCCGCTGGTCCGCGACGAAGCTCGCGCTGATCGTGCGTGTGTCCCTACCCGGGGAGCCGCAGCCCGGGATCGTCTATTGCGCCCGCACGCTTCCCGTCGAGTCGCCCGACTTCGCGCGCGCGCTCGGAGTCCGAGGCGCCTCCGAGCAATGGGCGCCGGGGGCCCCGCGGGCGGGCGCGGCGGGGGCGGTGCTGACCGACGCCGGCGGGCTGCCGCTCCTGGTCCTCGAACGCGCCGGAGGCGGCCTGGCTCCGCCGGTCCGCGGCCGGCGCCTGGCGCTGGCGCTCGCCGCCGCGGCCGCGCTGTTCTTAATCGGGCGGGGCGACGACCCGGAGCGGGTGGGGACCGCCCTCCTTCTCCTTTTTCTGGCGGCGGAGATCGCGATCTCGGACGCGTCCCGCGTGACCGGTTCCGCACGGACCTGGCTCTTCGGGGCCGGGCTCGTCCTGTTGCCGCGATCGCTCGCGATGCTCCGCGAAGGGACTCGGGCGCCGCGGCGTCAGGTCCGATGGGTCGGCGCCTATGCGCTTTTCGTGCTCGCGCTCCTCGCGGCGCAGCTCGTTCAACCGCCCGGGCTGGGTTCCCGGCTCGGCGGGTCCCCGGCATCGCTCCTCCGGCTCGCCGGGCTCACGGCGCTGGTTCTCTCGGCGCTCGCCGTGGCCGGCTCCGCGGCGCGCTCCCCGCTGCGCAGCCGGCCGCTCGGTCCGGCAATCGCCGTGACGGCCGCGGCGCTCGCCGGAGGGCTCGCTCTCGTCTCCGCCGCACCCGGGTTTCTCGTGGCGGCCGTGGCGGCGGCCGGCGCTTCTTTTCACCTGTGGACCCGCGCGATCGCGGAGGTGCGCGGCCGCGGAACTCTGGCCGGCCCGCGGCTCGTGGGGGGCGCGGCGCTCCTCGTCGTCCTCGCCGCATCGCTCCTCTCCGAGCACGCGCGGGCCGTGTCGCACATGCGGCGCGCGGCGTCCATACGGATTCCCGACCCGGCCCGCGCGTCCGCGGATGCCGCGTTCGCGGCCGAGCGGGCGGTCGAGCGCGTCCGGCGGTTCGACCTGGAAAAGGGGCTTCCGGCACCCGTTTCCGCAACCGACCTGTCCGATCTCGCCTACCGCATCTGGAAGAACGGCGAGCGCTCGACGGGCCCCCCGGCCGTCAGCTCCTACGAGGTGTTCGACGCCGCCGGCCGCGCCGTCAGCAAGTTCTCTCTGATCCCGGAGCCGGAGTTCGGACGCCAGACGCGGGGCGGTCCGGTCCGGATCGACCGGTTCGATCTCGCGATCGTCCGGCGCGACGTCGATCTCTCCGCGGGCGGCCGCCGCTGGGGGACGGTCGTCGTCCGGGTGGCGGACTGGCCCGAGTGGGAGCCCCTCCCGCCACGCATCGAGTTCTACCGCCGCGTCGTGCTTGGAATCCGCGAGGAAGGGGGATCGGACCGCGACACGCCGCCGCGAGCGCTTCTCGGCACCTACGCCCGCGACGGCTCGCGGCGCGACGAGGGACCGCTCCTCCCGACGTCGCTTCTCGAGGCCGTGCGGGCGTCGGACCATGCGGTCCCCGTTCATCTCTCGTTTGCGGGGAGCGATCTCTGGGGCGAGGCGCGCCCGATCCCGGACGGCTATCGGCTGGTGGCCGTCCCGGGGCCGGATTTTCTGGGACGGCTCCTGACCGCGGCGCTCCTGCTGCCCGGCATCGCGCTGCTCTCCGGGATCTCCGCGCTGCTCTTTCTGTGGAGAGTGGTCGCGGCGCGACGCTCCGGGCAGGAGACGTTTCCGGCGGGGCCCCGCACGTTCCGGGGACGGCTCGTCGCGCTCTTCCTGCTCGTGGTGATGATCCCGCTGATGGCGGTGACGTTCTTTCTGCGGACGACCATCGTGGCGCGGTCGGTCCGCGACACGCTCGACCATGCCCGGACCGGGCTCGAGACGGCGCGCAAGGTGCTGGACGACTACCTGCCCTCCGCATCCAGCGGGCATGGGAACCTCGTCGCGCTCGATGATGAAATTCTCGCGTGGCTCGCGAACGCCGTCGACTACGACCTGTCCGTGTACGCGCCGGACTCGACGCTGCTCGCGACTTCGCGGCGCGACCTCTATTCCGCGGGACTGGTTCCCGATCGCGTTCCCGCGTCGGCGTTTGCCGCCATCGGCCTCTCCGGCTCCGGCCAGCAGACCGGATCGCGGCCGGTCTCCGGCAGCCGGCTCGAGGAGATCACGACGAACCTGACCTCCGTTCCCGGCGCCCCCGGCGTCCGGAGCCCCGCTCTTCTTTCGATCCTCCTCCTCCCGCAACAACGCGTCGCGGAGGCGGAAGCGGCCCAATTCACCGCGGCCGTTTCGGCCTTCAGCCTGCTCGTGTTCCTCTTTTCGGCCCTGGTCGCGAGCCGCCTCGCGGTGCGCGTCGCGCGGCCGGTCGCGGACCTCGTCGCCGGGACCCGGGCCGTGGCCGCGGGCGATTTCGCGCCGCGATTGACCGAGCCGCCCGACGAGGAGCTGCGCGAGCTCGTCCGGGCCTTCCTTTCGATGTCGCGCAGCCTGAAGGAACACACCGAGGCTCTCTCGGCGGAGAAGGAGCGTCTCGCGACCCTCCTGGCCCACCTGACCGCGGGCGTGGTCGCGTACCGGGAGAACGGAACGGTGGTCCTCGCGAACCCCGCCGCGGCGGGTCTCGGGGGAGGAAGGGCCGAGGGGCGGACACTCGAGGAGGTCTTTCCCGGCCGCTCGATGGCCGTCGTGCGGAGCGTTCTCTCCGACGATTCGGTATCTTTGTCCTCAGTGGAGATCGAGCCCCGGCCCGGGGAGCGGTGGCGCATCGTCACCGTCCCCCTTCCTCTCGGGGGAGAGGGCACCCGCATGGCGGTGCTCGAAGACGTTTCCGACGTTGTCCGCTCGAACCGGCTCGCTGCCTGGGCGGAGATGGCGCGAATCATCGCGCACGAGATCAAGAACCCGCTGACGCCCATTCGTCTTTCCGTCGAGCACCTCCGGGAGGTCTGGCGGCGCGGCTCCGGCAACTTCGAGGCAGTGCTCGACGAATGCGTCGCGAACGTGCTCAAGCAAACGGAGGAGCTGCGGCGGTCCGCGTCGGAGTTTTCGGACTACGCGCGGCTGCCGGCTCCCGAGATCCAGCCGACGGACGTTTCGCGGCTCGCCGCGGAGTCCGCCGCCGCATACGCCGGCGCGAAGGGAATCGAATGGGACCTCCGGATCGAGCCCGGAATCACGGCGAATGCGGACCCGCGCCTGCTGGGCCGCGTGTTCTCGAACCTCATCGGCAATGCCGTCGAGGCTCTCGGCGGAAAACCGGGAACGATCCGGGTCGCCGCGCGCCCCATGGACGGTCACGCGGAGATTGCCGTCGAGGACACCGGTCCGGGCGTGGTCGCCGAGATCCTGCCGAGACTTTTCGACCCGTACTTCTCGGCAAAGAGCGGGGGCACCGGCCTCGGCCTCGCGATCGCCAAGAAAATCGTGGAAGAGCATGGCGGAAAGATCCACGCGGAGAACCGACCGGAAGGAGGATTTCGCGTGAGCTTCGATCTCCCGCTCCTGGAAGCGGCCGAGGTCCCTGCTTGAGCCGGGCCGGCCGGGCGGTTCTCTCTGTCCTCCTCGCTGTTCTCGTGTTTACCCCCCGCTGCGGTCGGCGCGCCTCTCCGTCGACGGCGCGCCTGACGGCGGGCGATGCGGTCTGGCTGCCGGACGGCACCTCAGAGTCCGTGGACGCGATCGAGCCCGGGATGGCCCGAGCGGGATTCGCCTCCGTCTTCGTTCCCGCGGCAACGCTGACCTGCGCGAGAGGGCGGTGGACCGCGACACCGGCGGAGCGGCCCGCCGGGCCTTACCGGAAGCTGCCCGTGTCGCTCGTTTTCTCGACCGGCGACGACACGGCGTCGGCCCTCGCCGCTCCCGGCGCCGCGCAGGCCCTGGGCGACGCGCTCTGGATCGCGGCGAAATCGACCCTGCGGGACGCTGCACTCTACGGCCGGGTCCGCGGCGTACACCTCGACGTTCCCTTTGCCGCGCCGGAATCCGCCGCCTGGGCGAAAGCCGTCGAAGCATTCCGTGCCCGTCTCCCCCGGGCGATGCTGCTCACGTGGACCCTGCCTTTTTCTCCGGCCGAGCCGCAGCGCGTGGCGCTCCAGAAGATCATCGCGTCGACGGATGGGGCGGTCGCGGTCGTGTTCGGCGAAGGCCCGACGGCAGATCCGTCCGCGGTGGATCAGCTCGGCACTCCCTGGCTCGCCGGCTACGCGCCCTCCGCCCGCGGCCGATCGACTCCGGCGGGGGGAACCGAACGCCTGCTGGCCGAGTCGGTTCTCGCGCGTCTGACCGACGACCCTGCGGTCGAGTTCTCCCACAATCTTTCGCTGAAGGAGGAGTCGAGCTCCTCGTTCCTGCTGACGCCTCACCAGCCGGTCAGCGTCGGGAATGTGCGGTTTTCTCCGGGGGAGCGGGTCGTCTTCCGCCAGCCCTCCGTGTCGGACCTCGTGTATCGCCTGGGCGCGGACCTCGCCGGGCGGCGGTTCGTGCGAGGCCGCGTCGTGCTCCTCGCCGGGCGTGCGGAGGCGGACCGTATCTTCACGCTCGCGGCGTTGAACGACGTTCTGCTCGGCAGGCCGCTCGGACCCGACCTGCGCGTGGGCCTCGAGAGGAGCGGCGGGTCCGTCATCGTCAGCGCGGAGAATCCCACCCCGAATGCCTCGGTCATTTCTCGGACTTCCAACTGGGTCGAGGTTGACTTTCCTTCAGGGGGCATTTCGGACGTGCGCGCCGGAGGATTCGACCGGTTCGAGGTGTTCGGTCCGGATGGACGCGCGGTGACCCTCGGCCGCGCCACGCGCGTGCGGTTCTTCGAGACCCTCGTCGGGCCCGGCGAGAAGATCGCCCCGGCGCGGGTCGTTCTGCGCAGGGGGGCAAAAGAGTGCTGTGCCCATCGGATCCACATCATCGCGGCCGCGGGCCCCGAAGTGACGCGAGAGGGCGGCCCGGGTGCCGCCAGCGCGGAAGCGCCAAAAGGGCCGCGGAAATGACGATCCGGATCCGGCAGCGGCGGTTTGTGACGCGGAGACGATCGCGGCGATGCTGACCGCCTTCCAGGAGGAGGCGTTCCCGGAGCCGCTCGACGAACATGACCCGGACGCGGATTTCTGGACGGAGCGTCGGCGCGAATATCTCACTCAGGATCCTGACGGGCAGACGCGCTCCTTCCGGGCAGGGCAGCCGCCGGGCGGCCTCCCTTCGTGCGGCGCTACGAAATGAAGCAGCGGCACGATGGTCGATCCGGACCGGCAGCGGCTCTGCTTTTAGAGGAGGGCGCGTGAACCGGTGCGGGCGACCCCGGGCTCAGGCTTTTTTGCGCCGCCGGAGGAAACCGTAGACCTTCGCGATCGGACCGGACGCCGCGAAGATCGCCGCCAGGGCGAGGAGGGTGGGATAGGCGCTGTACGCGATCGCCATGAAGAAGACGGCGATCGCGGGCAGGATCCATGCGGGCCGGCGGCGGCGCAGATCGAGGTCCTTGAACGAGCGGTACTTGATGGTGGAAATCATCAGGTATGAGAGAAGAAACGTGACGATCAGGACCCCCGTCATCCAGACCCGGTCGACCAGGGGCTCCGGGGTCGCGAGGACGAGGGTGCAGACGGTCCCAGCCGCGGCGGGAATCGGCAGACCGACGAAATACTTCTTGTCCGCGATTTTCGTCTGGATGTTGAAGCGGGCCAGGCGCATCGATCCGCAGACGACGAAGAAGAAAGAGACGGCGAGACCGAGGCGATGGAAGTCGGCGAGGCCCCACGAGTAGACGAGAATCGCCGGAGCGACCCCGAAGGAGACGAGATCCGCGAGGGAGTCGTACTCCTCGCCAAACTCTGACGTCGAGTTGGTCAGGCGGGCGACGCGCCCGTCGAGCATGTCGAGAATCGCGGCCAGGATGATGAGGAGCGCCGCGCGCTCGAACGTCCCATTGATCGAGCTCCACAGGGACAGGTAACCGCAGAACAGGTTTCCGACGGTGAAGAGCGTCGGGAGGACGAAGAGCCCGCGCGACAGGCGTTCACGGGAGAGACGCCGGCGACGCGGCCGGTGAGCGCTCGCTTCAGAAGCATCGAGCGGGGCGTCGCTCACGCGCGCGCCGCGGGACGCCCGCCCTGTCCCGGCGGCGGCGACGGAAACCGTGCCAGCCCCGTCAGGCCGGCCCGCACCTTCTGCCCCTTTTTGACCAGGACGTCGGCGCCATCCGGGACGAAGAGGTCGACCCGCGAGCCGAAGAGAATGATTCCGATTCGCTGCGCCCGATCGACCGGGTCGCCCGGTTTCGGATAGAAGATGATCCGGCGGGCAATCGCGCCCGCAATCTGCTTGAACGCGATGCGGCCCGCGCTCCCCTCCATGGTGATCAGATTCTGCTCATTCTCGTGGGACGCCTTTTCGGCGAAGGCGGCGAGCTTTTTCCCGGGCGAATAGGCGTAGTCGGAAACGCGCCCGGAGACGGGGGACCGGTTCACGTGCACGTTGAACACCGACATGAAGATCGAGATCCGCGTGCCCGCGCCCGGCGGGGCCTCCGCCGCGGAGCCGATCGAGAGGACTGATCCATCGGCGGGGGAGACGATGATTTCGGGGCCGGCGACGGGCCGGCGCTCCGGGTCCCGGAAAAACGAGATGAGGAAAAGGGTGGGCGCCCCGAGCGCCACGGCCCAGATCGGATGCCCCGTCGCGGCCGCTGCGGCCGTCAACAGGAGAGGGGGAAGAATGAACTTCCATCCCTCGCGAGCGAGGGGGAACCTCAGTGCGTGACCCCTTCGCGCCGGGTCCGCAGGATGGCCTCCATTCTGTCCTTCAGGGCGAGCTTCTCCTTCTTCAGGCGTTTCTCTTCGATTTCTTCCTCTTCGGAGAGGGCTGATTTTCCGGCGAGGGTTTGAAGGCGGTGCTCATGATCCTGGTGGGCGTCCTGGAGGCGGCGGTACTCCGCGTCGACTTCCGGCAGGGCTTCCGTCGAGTTTTCCATCGGCTCGAACCTCCTTTTTTGATTGGAATGGAGCAAAAGGAAGGCCATGTCGCGGAGTCTAACGACCAACCCCGGGGGGTGCAAGGACCTCGGCCCAACCTTCGGAGCCCGCTCGACTTCGCCCGCGCCCGCGTGATCTCCGGAGGCGAGCGCGAGGACAAACCCTCTCGGAGAAGCGCCTGGATCGTCAGTTGCCGTCGAAGCGGACCAGAAAGCGTCGGTCCTGGAAGCGCAGGCCCCTAGGTTTTGTCGTCGAGTGCCAGGACCATCGCGAGGGCGTCCTCGCCATCCTGGTAGTAAGACTTCCGGCGATAGGCCTCGCGGAATCCGTAGGAGCGATAGAACTCGCGCGCCGGAAGGTTGGAGAGTCGGACCTCCAGCGTCACCGCGGTCGCTCCGACGCTCCGCGCGCGCGATAACGCGTCTTCCAGCAGACGGCGCCCGTGTCCGGAATTCCTCAAACGCGGGTCCGTCGCGATTTTATTGACGTGAAACTCTTCGTAGAGCGACACGGCAAAGAGGTACCCGCCGACGCGCGGCTCGGAATCTCGGCCGCCGACCAAGACCCGAGCATATCGATACGGCTCTTCGAGCTCCGCGGCGAAGAACTCGCGCTTCCACGGAACGAGGAAAGACTCCCGCTCGATCCGGGCGATCTCGTCTAGATCTTCGGATCGTGCCGGAGCCACCGCGTAGGTGGAGGGACTCGGATTACGGAGCGCCACGCTTCTCCTCGGCGGCGCTCGGTCGCGAATAGATGGCCGCGAAATGGGCTGCCGGACTCTCGGCCGGCTGACGCGCCACGGCCAGCGCCAGCGCGCGGGAAACGGGGGCGTTCAGCGCCAGGCCGTCCGGTCCTATGAGATCGCGAGGGACGGACGCGAACGGGATCCCCGGGAACACCAGGGACCCGGCTTTCGCCCGGGCCGCCCGCGCCGCAGGGCCGAGCGCGGCCGCGCGGGGGCCCGTCAGGTCGAACGCCTGCCAGACGATCTCGCCTCGGCCGGCGTCGAGCGCCGCCGCGACACGAGGGCGCTCCGCTCCGCGGGCGGCTTCCGCGATGGCGTCGAGCGTCGACACCGTTTCGACGTCGCAGTCGAGGGCGCGGCCGAGCCCCCAGGCCGTAGCAAGGCCGATGCGCACTCCGGTAAACGAGCCGGGGCCCGAGCAGACGGCGATGCGCGTGCAATCGGAGAGAGAAACGCCGGCGCTTGCCAGGCACGTCTCGATCGAGGCGAGAAGCCGCTCGGAGGACTGGCGGTCGGAAGGAAGGGGTTCGTCGAACGCGTTTTCGCCGGCGAGGACCGTCACGGCCGGCGAGGGGCTGGCGGTGTCGAGCGCGAGGATGCAGAAGGTCCGCAATGGCTTCACCGTTCCGAACCGGTATGCTAACCCGATCACCCATGGAAAGCCCGGGAAGACGACTCCGCATGTCCTTTCCTCGCGAGACGGCGGGAGGGCTGCCCCGGTGAGCACCTCGAACGCACGCGAGACGCCGATGCTGCGGCAGTACTTCGAAATGAAGAGCCGGGCGCCGGACGCGATCCTCTTCTACCGCATGGGCGACTTCTACGAAATGTTCTTCGAGGACGCGCGCGAGGCCGCGCCCATCCTGGGAATTGCCCTGACGGCGCGCAATCGAGACTCGGACATCGAAGCTCCGATGTGCGGAGTTCCGTGGCAGAGCGCCGACCACCACATCGCGCGTCTCGTCGCGTCCGGCCGAAAAGTCGCGGTCTGCGACCAGATGGAAGACGCGAGGGCTGCCAAGGGCATCCTCCGCCGGGACATCACGCGCATCGTCACGCCGGGAACGGTGCTGGATGCCGAGTCGCTCGTCCCCACGGCGGCGTCTTTCCTCGCCGCCCTTCTCCCGCCGGAGGGGCCGTCGGCCGCCGCCGCGGACGCGGAGTGGGAGGCGTCCTTTCTGGACCTTTCCACGGGGCGCTTTTTTGCGGGGTTGCTTCCGGCCTCCCGTCTCGCGGATGCGCTGGCGCTCTTCCGTCCGCGCGAAGTCCTTCTTCCGGAAGGAGCCTTCGCTCCGATTCCCCGGGGGGCAGCCGAGACCCGGAGGCCGGGAGCCTGGTTCGACGCGGCATCGGCGGCGCGCGCACGGCCGGAGTCGTCCGGCGGGGCCGCCGCCGCCGCGGCGCTCGCGTATGCCACCGAGATGCGCCCCCGGGGCGCGGAGCACATCGGCCCGCCGGAGGCGCTGCGGTTCGGCGAGCGCATGGGGCTCGATGCCTCGGCGATCGCGACGCTCGAGATCTTCGAGTCTTCCGATGGATCGACGGAACGCAGCCTCTGCGCCCTTCTCGACCGCACACGCACGCCTCCGGGGGCCCGGGCGCTCCGCGATGCGCTCGCCCGACCGTCGACGGACCCGGTCGAAATCGAGTCCCGGTGGGACGCCGTCCAGGAGCTGGTGCTGAGCCCGGGTTCCCGGGAGGAAATTCAGCGAGCGCTCGACGGCGTGGGGGATCTCGAGCGGCGCTTCGCCCGAATATCGACGGAGACGGCCGGCCCTCGGGAAGTGGCCGCGTGGTCGGCGGGTCTCGAAGCGATTCCTCGAGTGCGCGAGGCGGGCGCCCCCCTGACGTCGCTGCGCCTCCGCGGGTTTCTCGACGGCATGCCCGACGTATCCGATCTCGCGAAGCGGGTCCGCGAAACGCTCGCGGCCGAGCCTCCGATCCTGGCCTCCGCCGGCGGCGCTATCCGCGACGGCGCCGACGCGGAGCTCGACTCTCTGCGGTCGCTCCGGCGGGACGCGCAGGGCGCCCTGCTCGCCATCGAGGCGGAGGAGCGGCGCCGATCCGGCATCTCCAACCTCCGGATCCGGTACAACCGCGTGTTCGGCTACTCGCTCGAGGTCGGCCACGCGCACCGCGATCGGGTCCCCGAGGACTGGATCCGCCGGCAGTCGCTTGCGAACGCGGAGCGCTTCGTCACTCCGGCGCTGAAGACGCTCGAAGAAAAAATTCTCGGTGCCGAAGAACGCATAGGTGAAATCGAAGACCGGATTTACGGCGAGCTCCTGCGCGAGCTCGCCGCCGCGGGACCGCGCGTCTCGTCCGTGGCCTGCGCCGCGGCGGCAATGGACGTGACGGCGAGCCTCGCCGAGATTGCGGCGTCGGGGAGGTGGGTCCGTCCCACGCTTTCCACGCGGCCCCGGCTTTGCCTGAGCGATGCTCGCCATCCGATCGTCGAAGCCGTTCGCCGCGAAGAGCCGTTCATTCCGAACGACTGCGACCTCTCCGCCGAGAAGAGGATCCTGCTCGTCACCGGTCCGAACATGGGAGGGAAATCCACGTATTTGCGGCAGGTGGCGACGGCCGTCCTTCTGGCGCAGGCGGGCTCGTTCGTTCCCGCCTCGCACGCCGAGCTGTCGATCTTCGACCGCATTTTCACGCGCGTGGGTGCCTCCGACCATCTCTCGCGCGGCGAATCGACTTTCATGGTGGAGATGCTGGAGTCGGCGGCGATCCTGCGCGGCGCCACCGCGAAAAGCCTCGTCATCCTGGACGAAGTGGGCCGCGGCACGTCGACGTTCGATGGACTCTCGATCGCCTGGGCGCTCGTGGAGCACCTCCACGACGTGCCCGACCGGGCGGGATTCGTCCTCTTCGCCACGCACTACCACGAGCTGACGGAGATCGCGCTCGTGCGGCCGGGGATCGCAAACGCGACGATGGCGGTCAGAGAAATCGACGGGAAGGTCGTGTTCCTCCGCAAGGTCGTTCCCGGAGCCGCCGACCGGAGCTACGGCATCCAGGTGGCGGAGCTCGCCGGGCTTCCGCGGGAACTCATCACACGCGCGCGAGAGGTCCTCTCGAACCTCGAAAAGCAGGAGCTCGACGTCCAGGGAGCGCCCGTCATCGCGCGGCACGCGGGCGCGAGCGCGGGGGACGGGCAGATTCTCCTGTTTTCCTCCGACGAAGGGCTGGTTCTCGAAAAGATGCGTGAGGTCGACGTGAACCGGCTCACTCCCATCGCGGCGCTCTCGCTTCTGGCTTCGCTGCAGGAGAGGTTGAAGGGGCCCGCCTCGTGACCGGATTCGCGCCGGCGAGCCGCCTTTTCGGAGTCGGCGTCGCCGGGACTTCGCTCACGGACGAAGAGCGCGCCATCCTGGAGCGGTTCCCTCCCTGGAGCGTGATCCTGTTTCGCCGGAACATTGAAACGCCCGAGGGCGTCCGCTCGCTCGCGCGGGAGATCTCCCGTCTCCCCGGACCGCCGCTCCTGTGCATCGACCAGGAGGGGGGACCCGTCGATCGTTTCCGGGACCTGTTCGGCCGCTCCGTCTCGTTTCACGACGCCGCGCGCACCGGACTCGCCCGCGAAGCGGGAACGGTCGCGGCCGAGGCGTGCCGCGCGCTCGGGATCGACGTCGATCTCGCCCCGGTCGTCGACCGGGATCTCCCCGGGGCGTCCGAGAGGTTTCTGGCCGGACGATGCGCTTCGCCGGAGCCCCAGGAGATCGTCTCCGCGGCGAGCGCCTTCCTCGAGGGGCTGCACGGCGTCGGGATTGGCGGGTGCGTCAAGCATTTTCCGGGGCTCGGCCGCGGCGACCTCGACACGCACCAGGCGCTTCCGTTTCTTCGCGACGATCCCGAGGAGGAAGCCAGAGACCTCGCGCCGTTTGCCGCGACGATGGATCTGGCCGGGGCCGTGATGATCTCGCACGCCGCCGGTCCGGAGGGTCTCCCCGCGAGCCTTTCCCCCGCGCGCGCCACCGCGCTTCTGCGCGAGGGCATGGGGTTCTCCGGGGCGGCGTTCTCAGACGATCTCGAGATGGGGGCCCTGGCCTCTTTCGGGGAAATGCCCGACCGCTGCGCCGAAGCGTCCCGGGCGGGTTGCGACCTGCTGTTCGTCTGCAGCCGGATCCTCGAGTACCCGGATTGCGTCGAGCGCGTCGACCTCGAGGTCTCGGGTGACCGCCGCCGGGAAGCCGCCGAGCGGCTCGCGGCCTACTCCCGGAGAGCGGCGGAACGGCGGGCCGCCGTGAAGCGGCCCGTCCTCTCGATCGAGTCCCTGCGCGAGGCGACCCGTGCGCTGCACGAGCGCGCCTCCCGGTCAGGCGCAAAATCGCCGTCGGTCTGACGAGCCAGTCGCGCGACAGAATTTCTGCAATTCTGCGGTTCTGCGGTTCTGCGCCGGAGTGAGAGGGGAACGCCCCTGGGCACCATTCCGAATCCCGGTAAACCGCGTGGCGGGTCAGAGGGACAACCCCTCAGCGGGCGGCCGCTGCCCCCGTCAGCGGTTCGATTCGCGCGAAGCGCAAGCCCCGCCCGAGAACGAGGCGCTAGAACGGAACGTCGTCGTCGTCGTTCGCCTGGACTTCGGCGACTTCGCTGACCTCGCGGGGTCCCGGGCCCGATGAGCCGCCGCGGGCTCCCTCGGGACGGGGCGACAGCATGACGACGTTGTTCGCCTTCACTTCCGTCTTGTACCGCTTCTGCCCGTTCTGGTCCTCCCAGCTGCGGGTCTGGAGGCTGCCTTCGACGTAGACCATCTTGCCCTTGTGAAGGTACTCGCCGCAGATCTGCGCGAGCTTTTCCCAGGCCACCACGTCGTGCCACTCGGTCTTCTCCTGCCGCGCGCCGGAGCTGTCTTTCCAGTTCGTGGTCGTGGCGACCGAGAAACGCGCGAGAGAGGTCCCCTGGGGGGTGGTTCGAATCTCCGGGTCTTTGCCGAGGTTGCCGATCAGGATCACTTTATTGACGCTCGCCATGTGTTCTCCTCCTTCTCAGGTGCTCGGAACATTAATCCACTTTGCGCGGGACAGATGATGTCCGGGCAAAGAAGTTTCCGGCGGCTGTTTTGCGTGTCCCTCGAGATTCCCCAGGGGGCGACCAGCCGAGGGCGCAGGCGCGGAACCCGGCAACGGACGGGTTGAAACCGACAACTGATAACTTCGTTTCACATGTCTTCGGAGTCGCAGCACGAGAGTCGCGGCCGGATCGTCCGGTCGGCCTCGGTGATCACTCCGCTGACGCTGCTGTCCCGGATCACGGGGTACGTGCGGGACAAGGCGATCGCGCTTCTCCTCGGCGCGGGAACGCGCTCCGACGCCTTCCTCGTCGCCTTCCGGATCCCCAACATGCTGCGCGAGATCATCGGGGAGGGGGCCATGTCCTCCGCATTCATCCCGGTGTACGCCGAGGTCGCGGAGACGCGCTCCGAGGAGGAGGCCCGGGTCTTCGTGGGCCGCGTGATCGGCACCTTCTCCCTGGTCCTGGCGGGGCTGACGGTGCTCGGGATCCTCTGCTCGCCGATTCTCGTCGACCTGCTCGCACACCAGTACCGAACGATCCCCGGCAAGTTCGAGTTGACGGTGGCTTTGAACCGCTGGATTTTCCCTTACGTGATGCTCGTCTCCCTTTCCGCGTTCTGCCAGGCGGTTCTGAATGCCCGCCACAGATTCGCGATTGCGGCTTCCGCCCCCATCTTTCTGAATGTCGCCATGATCCTCGGGGCCGCCGTGCTCGCGCCGCGGTTTGCCGAGCCGACGTACGGACTGGCGGTGGGCGTTCTTCTCGGGGGCGTGCTCCAGATCGCCGTCCAGGCGCCCACTCTGTGGAGGCTCCGGGCCGTGGGACGCCCGGGCCTCGGTTGGAGCGACCCGGCGGTCCGGTCGGTGCTCTTTCTCATGACGCCGCGCCTTTTTGCCTACGGAATCAACACGATCAACAGCGTGATCGCGACGCGTTTCGCTTCCGCCCTGGGAAACGCGACCGTGTCTCATTTCTATTACGCCAACCGCCTCAAAGAGCTGGTGCTCGGCGGATTTGCCGTGTCTCTGGCCACCGCGATCCTGCCGCTCCTTTCGAAGCAGGCCCTCTCGCGCGACCGCGAACCTTTCAAAGCCAATCTCGCGTTCGCGCTGCGGCTGATCGCATTCGTCACCGTTCCGGCCTCGGTCGGTCTCGTCCTGCTGCGCGTGCCGATCGTCCGGGTGCTCTTCGAGGGCGGAGCCTTCGGCGCGGAGGAGACTCTTCCGACCGCGAGCGCTCTCGCCGCGCTGTCGGCCGGCCTCCTTTTCTTCGCCGGCGTGCGGGTCGTCGTGCCCGCGTTCTATGCCCTGAAGGAGACGCGCCTGCCCGTGCTGGCGGCTCTCGCGGACTCCTTCGTGTTTGTCGTGCTCTGCGCTCTCTGGACGAAGCCGCTCGGCCTCGCCGGCATCGGTCTCGCAGCGTCCGTCGCGGGGGGCGTCAATCTGGCGATGCTGCTCCTCCTGTTGAGGAGGCGGGAGGGGCCTCTCCGCGGGCGGGAGATGGGGATCTCCCTGATCCGGATCACCCTGGCGGCGATTTTGATGGGCGCCGTCCTGGCCGCGGCGGGACGCTGGCTGCCGTTTGCGAGCTGGCGCGGCCTCTCCGGAGCGTCGGCCCTCGCGGCGACGATCTGCGGCGCCGCCCTCGTCTACTGGGCCGCGGCATCCCTGCTGGGGGCGCGCGAGCCCGCAGAGCTGCGGGCGGTCACCGGCCGGCGGCGCGGCGCCACGTCCGGGCCCGGCGGACGGGCGTGAGACTCGTTCTGCAGAGGGTCTCCGAGGCGCGCGTGGACGTCGAGGAGAGGACCGTCGGTCGGATCGCGCGGGGCCTGGTGGTTCTTCTCGGAGCCGAAACGGGAGACACGCCGGAACAGGCCGAGGAGGCGGCCCGCAAACTGGCGCACCTGCGGATTTTCGAGGACCCCGCCGGCAAAATGAACCTTTCGATCTCTGATATCGGCGGCTCGGTTCTGGCCATCTCGCAGTTCACGCTGGTGGCCGATCTCTCGCGCGGCCGCCGCCCCGGCTTCGAGAACGCCCTGCGCCCGGATCTCGCGAAACCTCTGTACGAGCATTTCTGCAACGCTCTCGGGTTGTCGGGCCTCGCAGTCGAGCGGGGGATCTTCGGCGCGCACATGAAGGTCTCCCTCGTGAACGACGGCCCCGCGACATTCGTTATCGACGTAACGCCGCCCGGCCGATCGAACTGAGGCAAGCGCCCCCGTCGAATCCTTCTCCGGCGCCGGGGAGACGGACGAGGCCAGTCGCCGGCAAATACGCGGCGCCTGCCTGCGGGCCCCCTCACCCCAACCCTCTCCCTGTTCAGCCCGGACAGATGGTGGACAGGTGTTCGGGGACATGGTGGACACCTTTACGGGCGGAAGATTGGGCTCAGGAGGGCCGATCCGATGCCATGGAGCGAGGTATCCATTATGGGCCAGCGTGAGGCGTTTGTCGGGCTGGCGAGCCAGCCCGACAGCAACATCCGTCTTCTGTGTCGTCGGTTCCACG
>JBBSGZ010000001.1:0-77061 GCA_038253555.1 Thermoanaerobaculia bacterium | reverse complement strand
GAGAACTCGAAAACGCCATCCATCACTACATCCGCCTGACTAACACCCACAGCAAACCCTTTGTCTGGACCAAAACGGCTGACGAAATCCTCGAAAGCGTCGCTCGCTTTTGTCATCGAATCTCTAACTCGGGACACTAGGTACCCTCTTCCCATGAGCTCATGTAACGCATCTGCTCGGGACTCGGAACGTCGATGTCGACGCCCATCGCCGCGAGCTTCAGGCGCGCGATCTCCCGGTCGATGTCGTCGGGAACCGTATAGACCTTCTTCTCCAAGGAAGCGTGGTTCTTGACCATGAATTCGGCGGCGAGCGCCTGGTTCGCGAAAGACATGTCCATCACGGAGGCGGGATGACCCTCCGCGGCCGAAAGGTTGATGAGCCGGCCGTCCGCCAGCAGATTCACACGACGACCGTCCGAAAAGGTGTATTCCTCCACGAATTCCCGGATCATCCGGCGCTCGCGCGACAGCTTCTCCATCGCGGGGATGTCGATCTCGACGTTGAAGTGTCCGGAGTTGCAGACGACGGCGCCGTCCTTCATCGCCCGGAAGTGCTCTTCGCGCAGAACGCCCTTGTTGCCCGTGACCGTGACGAAGATGTCGCCGATTCTCGCGGCTTCCTCCATCGTCATGACGCGGTAACCGTCGAGAACCGCTTCGATGGCCTTCGTCGGATCGATCTCGGTCACGATCACGTGGCCGCCGAGGCCGCGCGCCCGCATCGCCACTCCGCGTCCGCACCAGCCATACCCGGCGACGACGACGTTCAAACCGGCCACCAGCAGGTTGGTCGCGCGGACGATCCCGTCGAGCGTCGATTGGCCCGTGCCGTAGCGGTTGTCGAACAGATGCTTCGTCCTCGCCTCGTTGACCGCGACCACCGGAAACTTGAGGACGCCATCCTTTTCCATGGCCTTCAGCCGGATGACCCCCGTCGTGGTCTCCTCGGTTCCGCCCACGATCCCGTCGAGCAGTCCCTTCCGGTCGGCGGGCGAGAGGGTTTTCGCCCACTCGCGAAGGACCGGATCCACGTCCGCATCCTTGCCGAGAGCGAGGAAGAGGAGCGACGACACGAGGTCGGCGCCGTCGTCCATCGTGATGTTCGGACGGTGAGCGAGGGCGGCGCGGATGTGCTCGTAATACGTCTTGTGGTCTTCGCCCTTGACGGCGTACACGGCGATGCCCGAGTCGACCACGAGCGATGCGGCCACGTCGTCCTGGGTGGACAGCGGGTTGGAGCCGCAGACGACCAGGTCCGCTCCGCCGGCGGCGAGAGTCTTCGCGAGGTTCGCTGTCTCCGTCGTGACGTGGAGGCAGGCAGACATCCGGATTCCCTGAAACGGCTTCTCCCTCTCGAAGCGCTCCTTGATCTGCCGGAGCACGGGCATGCTCGCCTCGGCCCACGCGATCCGAAGGCGCCCGCGCTCGGCAAGCTCACGATCCTTGACGTCGTGGGCGACGCTCGCGACGGTGCTCATCGCGCCACCGGGGCCGCGACGACGGGCTCCACACCCGCGGCGCGAGAAAGCGTTTCCGCGACATCCGTCTTTTCCCACGTAAAATCGGGCAGCCGCCGTCCGAAGTGGCCAAACGCGGCCGTCTGCTTGTAGATGGGGCGGCGCAGGTCGAGGCTCTCGATGATGCCTTTCGGGGTGAGACGGAAGTGCTCGCGAACGAGGGCCACGATTTTCTCCTCGGGCAGCTTGCCCGTTCCATAGGTCTCGACGTGCACCGAGACGGGGTCGGCAACGCCGATGGCGTAGGCGAGCTGGATGAGCGCCCGTTCCGCGATGCCAGCCGCGACGAGGTTCTTGGCGATGTAGCGCGCCATGTAGGCCGCGGACCGGTCCACCTTGGTGGGGTCCTTGCCGGAAAAAGCACCGCCGCCGTGAGGCGCGCTTCCGCCGTACGTGTCCACGATGATCTTGCGGCCGGTCAAGCCGGCGTCGCCCTGCGGGCCGCCGATGACGAACCGGCCGGTCGGGTTGACGTGGAATTTCGTGTCCTTCGTGAGCAGAGAGGCCGGGATGACGGGTTTGATGATCTCCTCTATGACCGCTTCCCGCAGGGCGGGATGCTTCATGGCCTCGGCATGCTGTGTCGAGACCACGACCGTCTCGACGCTGATCGGACGGCTTCCCTCGTACTCGACGGTCACCTGCGACTTCCCGTCGGGCCTCAGAAAATCGAGCTCGCCCTTGCGGCGCGCCTCCGACAGCCGCTGCACCAGCCGGTGGGCGAGCGTCAAGGGGAGCGGCATCAACTCCTCGGTCTCCCGAACGGCGTACCCGAACATGAGCCCCTGGTCGCCGGCGCCGCCGGTATCCACTCCCTGAGCGATGTCGGGCGACTGGGGATCGATCGAGGAGATGACGGCGCAGGTTTCGTAGTCGAAGCCGAATTTCGCGCGCGTGTAACCGATGTCTTTGATCGTGTGGCGCACGACCGAAGGAAAATCGACGTAGGTCTTCGTCGAGATCTCCCCGGCAATGAACGCGAGACCCGTCGTCACGAGCGTCTCGCAGGCGACACGCCCGGTCGGGTCGTCGCGGAGGACCGCGTCTAAAATCGCGTCCGAAATCTGATCGGCAATCTTGTCCGGGTGACCTTCCGTGACCGATTCCGAGGTGAAGTAGTGGCGGCCATTCTGAAGCATCGTCTCTCCTATCGAGAATTTAGGCGGGGTTCGCCAGGAATCGGGGAGGTTAGCACCCGGGGGCATGGCACGCAAGTCTCTCTACGGGGGACGGTTGCCTGACGTCAGGGGGTTTCGGGAGACGTCTCCCCGTCCGCAGGCGCGGGCGTATAAAAATCGAACACGTTTCTCCCGTAAGCCCTCTCCCGAAAGTGCACGAGACCGGGGACTTCCGGGGACGGCGCGTCCGCATCGCGCTGCAGGACCACGAGTCCCCCGGCGGCCACGAGCCGCTCGATCCCCGGCGGCGGCGCCGTCCTTTCGCCGTAGGGAGGGTCCGAAAAAATGACGTCGAAGCGCTCCCCCGCCGCCGAGAGTCTCTCGACCGCCTCTCCCGCCTCGCACGCCAGAACCGAGAGCTCCGGCGGCGACCCGAGACGGGCGACGTTGCGCGCGAGGACGGTGGATTCCCTCTCCGCCAGGACCGCGCGCGTCGATCCCCGGGAAACCGCCTCGATCCCGACGGCCCCGCTGCCCGAGTGCAGGTCGAGAAACCTCGCGCCCTCGACGCGAGCGCCGAGAAGGTCGAAGAGGGATTCGCGGGCGCGGCCCGAGGTCGGGCGGGCGGCCTCTGGAACTTCCAGGCCGCGACCTTTCCATCGGCCGGCCGCGATCCGGATTTGGCCCGGGCCGCGGCGCTTCATTCGGGCGGAGAAAACTGAAACCGGAGCTCCTCGATTTTCCGGAACTGCCGGTACGGCTCGTTGACGCCCTCGAGCTCGACCACGGCCTTCTCCCGGTCGATCGTCCGGATGCGAAACACGGCGCCGTCGAAGCGCTTCAGAAGCTGCCCCGGGGCGAGGGCATCCGGCGCGAAGCGAGAAGCCGGCGCGAGCGGGTCGGTCAATACGACCTTCAGTCCCTCGAGTGCGGCTTTCAGTGAAGCCGCCTCGGGCGAGAGCGGCGAGAAATCATCGAACCGGATCGTGCGGCGAGCGCCGTCAGCGCGAACCAGGGTCACGACCGATTGGACGGCGAACTCTCCGGTCAATCCCGACCGCTGGTCGGTAGCGACCGACCACACCTCCGGCCGTGAGAAGTAGTCGCAGTAAAACACGAGCTCCTCGGGGGCGATCCGTTTTCTCGCGATCTCGTCCTTCCCGTCCCGGCTGCGTTTCCAGACGAGCGAGCGGTCGCGGAAGAGCGTCAGCCGCTCGTAGCCCTGCCGGGACTGCCGCACCCACTCCGCGCAGAAAGTGGATTTCGAAGAGGCAAGCGCCGTCGAGGCGTCGGCCCCTGATTTCGGGATGACATCCGCAGCCTGGTCCCCGACGGACGATCGGCCGATCGCCGCGAGGGAGGCCGCCGCAGAAAATAGGATCGCCGCGCGGACGATTTTCACTTTCTATCTCCGTCCCGCCGGGCCACGTCGAGCGCGAATGCGAGCTCCTCTGCGGAGACAATCCTTCCGTTGCCGAGCGCGGCCCTGGTCTCGGCGAGCGCCCGCCCTACCCGGGGGCCGGGAGGAACTCCGGCGCGGAGCAGGTCCGCGCCGCGGATCGACAGCGCAACCGGGTCGAGCAGAAAACCCTTCCGTCGCCGCCCCCCTCTCGTCCCCGGAAGAAGGGCCGCTGCGGCGAGCCGCTCGTCGGAGGAAACCGGCGTTTCGGCGGCGATCGCGTCGCGGGTGGCCGCCCACCGCTCGAGCGCCCTGCGGGCAGGGGACGCGAGCGCCAGGCGGCGGGCCAGCTCACCGCAGGCACTCTCTGGAAGTTCTCCCGCCCACACCAGAAGCGGCAGAAGCCACGTCGTCTCCCCCGGCCGCGCGCGCGCGAGGCGCTCCGCGCGGCCGAGCGCGGCCAGCACTGCCGGCGACGCCCGCCAGTCGCGGTGCACCGCGACCGCCACCCCGAGGACGTCGAAGAGACGCACGGCTTCCGAGAAGCGAGTCTCCGAGAACGTACGCTCGAGCTCGCGCCGGAGGCGATCCCCGGAAATCGTATCCAGAGCGCCCCCGGCCACCGCCGCGCCAAGCCATCGGCGCGTCCATTTCTCGAAGTGCAGATTGAGGCGGGCCGCGTAGCGAACTGCCCGCAGAATCCGCGTCGGGTCGTCTTCGAAGGAACGGGGGTGCAGGACGCGCAGGAGCCGGCGCACCAGATCCTGGGCGCCGCCGAACGGGTCGTGCCTTCGTCCGCCGGCCCCCCCGCCATCGAGCTCGACCGCCATCGCGTTGATGGTGAAATCGCGCCGCGAGAGGTCCTCTTCGAGAGTTGCCGGCGAAATTTCCGGAAGGGCGCCCGGCCGACGGTAAATCTCTTTCCGGGCGCGGGCGAGATCGATGATCCAGCCGTCCGGGGCCACCAGGGTGGCTGTCCCGAACCTCTCGTGGACCTTCACGCTCAGAGAGTCGGCCTTCGCAGCTCGCCGCGCGAGAGCGACGGCGTCCCCTTCGACGACGACATCAACGTCCCGATCCGCCGCGCGCAGCCCGAGAAGCCGGTCTCTGACGGCGCCTCCCACGACGGCGATCCTCTCGCCCCTCGTGGCGTTCCGGACGGGCCGCAGGACGGCGAGCAGAGGGCGCGAAAGCGGGGCCACCGGCCGACCGCGCATCACTCGAACAGGTATTCGACCGAGTCCTCCCCGGCGAGCGCGCGGATTTCGCTCGTCAGACCGGAGGAGGCGGCGATACGCATCGAATCCGCGGCGCGCAGCGTCGCCTCGAACTCTCCGGGGCGAAAGAGCCGGATCGAGACGGGGGTCGTGCCGGGATGGGAACGCAGGCTGTCCTTCAGCCGCGCGAGCACCTTCTCGTCGGCGAAGGCGAGGTTCACGCGGATCATCATCTCTCGCGCGCGCCGTTCGTGGATCCCCTCCAAGCGCACGATCTCCCGCACCGTCATCTCGAACGCGGCGCCGGACTCGCGGACGGTTCCGGTCACCAGCACCGGCAGGTCGGCCTGAAGCCAGTGGCCGTCCTTCTCGTACTGGCTCGCGAAGATGCAGATGGGGATGCTTCCGCTCGTGTCTTCAAGGCACGCCTTCAGCATGGTCTTGCCCTCGTTCGCGCCCTTCTTGATCTTCTGTTTCTTCATATTGGTCAGGACGCCGCCGATGCGCACGGTCTGATCGACGCGGCCGGCGAGGTCGGCGATCTTGACGTCCGCGAAGCGCTCGATCGCATCGGCGTACTTCGCCAGGGGATGGCCGGTGACGTAGAACCCGAGGATCTCCTTCTCCCCCTTCAGCCGGTCCTCGAGCGACCACTCCGGAACTTCGGGAAAATCGTCCGCGGGGGGGCCGCCGCCTTCGACGGGTCCGCCAAAAAGACTCGACTGCCCCTGCTCCTCTTCGTCGCGCTGTCGCGCGGCCTGGGCGACGACGCGCTCGGAGGCCGCCGCGAGCGTGGCGCGATTCTTTCCCAGCGAGTCGAAGGCGCCGGCGGCGATGAGAGCGTCGAGCGTCCGCTTGTTCACGAGGCGCGAATCGAGCCGCAGCGCGAACTCGGTGAACGACGTGAACTTTCCCTTCTTGCGCTCGTCTAGGATCGCCTGCGCGGCGGCGTCTCCCACGCCCTTCACGGCCGCCAGACCGAACCGGATTGCTCCGGGCACGCCCGCGAACGCCTTCCGAGACTCGTTGATGTCGGGCGGGAGCACCGGGATTCCCATCTCGACGCAGTCGCCGATGACCTTCACGATGCCATCGGTGTTACCGATCTCGGCCGACAAAGTCGCCGCCAGGAAATCCACGGGGAAGTGCGCCTTCAGGTACGCGGTCTTGTAGGCGAGCAGGGCGTACGCCACGGCGTGCGACTTGTTGAAGCCGTACCGCGCGAAAGGCTCGATCAGAGACCACAGCTCCTTCGCCTTCTTCTTCGGAGTACCGTGCTCCGCCGCGCGCGAAAGGAACTTCTCTCCCTCCGCCGCCATGATCTCGACCTTCTTCTTCCCGATCGCTTTCCGAAGGAGATCCGCTTCCGCCAGGGAGTAGCCCGCGACAATCGCGGCAATTCGCATCACCTGCTCCTGATAGACGAGAATCCCGAGGGTCTCCGCCAGGACGTCCGCGATCTCGGGCAGCGGCGAGGACACCTTGCTCGTGCCGTTGCGGCGTCGCACGTATTCCTCGACGGTGCCCGCGTCGAGGGCGCCAGGGCGGTAGAGAGCATTCAAGGCGGCCAGATCGGCGAACACGCGCGGCTTGGCCCGGCGCAGTAGATCGCGCATCCCGGACGAGTCGAACTGAAAGACGCAGGCCGTCCTGCCGGACCGGAAGAGCTCGTAGGTCTTTTCGTCGTCGAGCGGGAGCAGGTCGAGATTCGGCGCCGAACCCTCCCGCTCCTGGATGGCGCCGACCGCCGCGTCGATGATGTCGAGCGTGATGAGCCCGAGAAAGTCGATCTTCAGGAGACCCATCTTCTCGACGGCGTTCATGTCGAACTGCGTCGTGATTTCGTCCTTGTTGGTCCGGTAGAGCGGCAGGTATTCCGTGATGGGTTTCGGCGCGATGACGACGCCCGCCGCGTGCATGCCCGCGTGGCGGGAGAGCCCTTCGAGGCGCCCGGCGATCTGCACGACCCTCGCGACCGACTCGTCCGAGGCGATCAGCTCCTTCAAGCCGGCGGACTCCTTGAGGGCGCGGTCGAAGCTGACGTCCGGGCCGTCCGGAATGAGCTTGGCGATCCGGTCCCCCAGCGCCACAGGCAGAGAGAGCACCCTCGCGACGTCCCGCACCGCGAGTTTCGGCTTCAACTGCGAGAACGTCACGATCTGGGCGACGTTCTCGCGCCCATACTTTTTCGTGACGTACTCGATCACCTCGCCCCGGCGCGCCTGGCAGAAATCGATGTCGATGTCGGGCATCGAAATCCGCTCGGGATTTAAGAAGCGCTCGAAAAGCAGGTCGTACTTGAGCGGGTCGATCTCGGTGATCCGCAGGGCCCACGAGACGATCGACCCCGCCGCGCTGCCGCGGCCCGGCCCGACGGAGATGCCGTTCTCCCTCGCGTAGCGGATGAAGTCCGACACGATGAGGAAGTACGATGGAAAACCCATCTTCTCGATCACGCCGACCTCGTACGCGAGGCGGTCGCGATACTTCTCCGCCGGGATCCCCGTCCCTCTCCCCTGCGCCTCCATCTCCCGCAGGCGGCGTTCGAGGCCCTCCCTCGCGAGCTCGCCGAAGTGCTCCGCGGGGGTCTGCCCGGCGGGTGCGGTGAACGTTGGAAGGTGAAGCCCTTCGGTGTCGAACGTGACGGCGCAGCGCGCGGCGATCGCGGCCGAATTCGTCACTGCCTCCGCCGACCAGCTCGAGAAGCGCGCCTTCATCTCGTCCGGGTTCTTCACGTAGAACTCGTCGTTGTAGAAGCGCATGCGCCTCTCGTCTTCGAGGGTCTTGCCCATTCCTATGCAGAGGAGGACTTCGTGCGCGAAGGCATCGTCGCGGCGCAGGTAATGGCTGTCATTCGTCGCCACGGCGGGCGCGCCCACTTCCGTCGAGAGCCGGAGGAGGTCCGGGACGATGGCGGTCTGCTGCGGGAGCCCGTGGTCCATCAGCTCGACGTAAAAGTTCCCCTTGCCGAAGATGTCCTCGTACTCGAGAAAGGCCTTCTTCGCGGACTGGTAGTTGCCGCGCGCGAGCGCCCCGGCGACTTCGCCTTTCAGGCAGCCCGAGAGGCCAATCAGGCCCTCGGCGTGCTGCCGCAGGAGAGCCTTGTCCATTCGCGGGCGATGATAGAAGCCCGTCATGTAGGCCTCGGAAACCAGGCGCACGAGGTTTCGATACCCGGTCTGCGTAGCCGCGAGGATCGTCAGGTGATAGGCATATCCGTCGCCCGACTCGCTCGCCGCCTGCGCCTCCCGATCGCGGCGGTCAGCGGGCGCGATGTAGGCCTCGACCCCGATGATCGGCCGCACGCCCTGCTTGATGGCCTCGTGGTAAAAGGCGAATGCTCCGAACATGTTTCCGTGGTCAGTCACCGCCACGGCATTCATCCCGAGCTCCCCCACTCTCCTGCACAGCTCCGGCAGCCGGTTGGCGCCGTCGAGCAGGGAGTACTGGCTGTGAAGATGGAGATGGACGAAATCGCCGGGCATGAAGGAACGATTGTAGCGGAGGCGGACGGAGACAGCCGCCGGCGGTGCCCCGCCTTCGTCTGTTCCCGTTCCCTCGCCCGGTCGGCGTTTCGCGCTCCGCATTTCGTCCTTCGTCCTTCGCCCTTCGCCCTTCGCCCTTCGCCCAGCTGTCCGTTACTCTTCACACTCCATGTCCCTCCGCCGCGCCCTGGGGACTTTCGACGCGACGATGATTGTCGTCGGCGGAATCATCGGGGGCGGAATCTTCATCAACCCCGCTGTCGTGGCGCAGCGGCTTCCGACCGCGGGGCTCGTCCTCGGCGCGTGGGTCGCCGGAGGCGCGATCGCCATGGCGGGCGCATTCGTGTTCGCGGAGCTGGCCGCGGCATTGCCGCGGGCGGGCGGCGAGTACGCGTATCTGCGCGAGGCGTATCACCCTCTCGTCGGGTTTCTCTTCGGCTGGGCGTCCCTCCTCCTGATCCAGGGCGGCGGCATCGCGGCCGTTGCGATCACTTTCGCGCGATACGCGCTCCGCCTGGCGGGCCGCCCCGGGGCTCCCTCCGCTCCCCTCGCCATCGCGGCCATCGCCCTGCTGGCGGGGATCAACGTGCTCGGCGTCAAACCCGGCAGTCGCGTGCTGAACACGCTGGTGGTTTTGAAGATCGCCGCTCTCGCCACTCTCGTGGTGGGCGGACTCGCATTTGCGTCAGACGCCGCGCCGGCGGCCGGCGGAGGCGTTCTTCCTCGAGCAGGCCTCTTCGCGTTCGGAGGCGCCCTCGTGCCGATCCTCTTTTCCTACGGCGGCTGGCAGAGCGCCAACCTCGTGGCGGAAGAGACCCGGGACCCCCGGCGGACCCTGCCGCGCGCCCTCCTCGCCGGCACCGCCATCGTCATACTCGTCTACGTCGCCGTGAATTTCGTGTACCTGCGCGCGCTCGGCCGCGAGGGTCTCGCCGCAACAGCGACTCCGGCGGCCGAGGCCGTCCGCCGTCTCATGGGCTCCGGCGCCGACCGGTTCGTGGCCGCCGCGATCGCGATCTCGACGTTCGGGTTTCTCGACCTCTCGTTTCTGGCTCCCACGCGGATCTCCTACGCGATGGCGCGGGACGGTCTCTTCCCGCCCGCTCTTTCCAGGCTGCATTCCCGTTTTCAGACGCCCGCCGCGGCGATCGCGCTCCAGGCGGCCTGGTCATCGGTCCTCGTCGCCATCGGCAACTATGGCGGACTGATCGACTCGGTGGTTTTCGCCGACTGGATCTTCTTCGGCCTCGCCGCTGCCGCCGTTTTCGTTCTTCGCCGCCGCGCGGGCGGGGCACCCCCCGCCGGCCGGTTTCGAACGCCCGGGTATCCCGTCCTTCCCATCCTCTTCGTCGCCGCCTCCGTGCTGGCGGTCGTCAGCGCGGTGCTCTCGAGCCCGCAGCGGTCCGCCGTTGGCATTGCCCTGCTGGCCGCCGGGATTCCGGTGTACTTCGTCTACGCGGGGCGGCTCGCCCGGCGATCATGAGAAACGCAACCCGGACGGCCTACATGGCCTGGGCGAAAAATCGTCCGGTGCCCTCCATCGACCTCGCGGGAAGCAATCTTCTGGCGTGCACTCTGGCCGACCTGCCCGGCGCGCGAGACGCCGTGGACCTGTCCGGCGACAGCCCGAACGGATATCCGCCGCTCGTCGAAGCGATCGCCGCCCGCGCCGGAGTTTCGAGCGACCACGTGGCGACCGCGGGCGGCTGTTCGGGCGCGAACTTTCTCGCCTGCGCTGCCGTCCTGCGCGCGGGAGACGAGGTCCTGGCGGAGTGGCCGGGATACGACCCCCTTCCCGCGGCGGCAAGGATGCTGGGCGCGTCCGTTCGTTTCTTCCAGAGATCGTTCGATGAGGGATGGGCGCTCGACCCCGACCGGGTCGAGGCCGCAGTGACTCCGCGCACGAGGCTTCTGATCGTGTCGAGCCCTCACAATCCCTCGGGGATCGCCGCTTCGTCCTCCTCTCTCGAGGCACTCGCGCGGCTCGCCGAGCGGCGCGGGTTTTACGTTCTCATCGACGAGGTCTACGCCGATACCGTCGAAGGCGCCTCCATCGCTTCCGCCGGCGCCCGCTCCCCCGCTCTCATTTCCACGAACAGCCTCACGAAGGCCTACGGCCTATCCTCGCTTCGCTGCGGATGGTCGATCGCCGCCCCTTCTGTCACGGAGGCCATCCGCCGAGCGCGCGACGTGATCGACGTTTCGGGGGCGATCCCGGCGGAGCGGCTCTCCGCCCTGGCGTTCGCGCACCTTCCGGCCCTCGCGCGGAGGGCCGGAGAGATCCTGGCGCGCAACCGCCGCCTGTGGGCGAACTTTTTCCGGGAGAGGTCGGAGCTCGTCTGCATCCCGGCCGATGCCAGCGTCGTCTTTCCCCGGTTCGCGGATGGACGGGGCGCGTCCGCGTTCACCGAGCGCCTCTTCGAACGGACCGGCGTCGCCGTCGCGCCCGGATCGTTCTTCGGAGCCCCGGAACACTTCCGGGTGGCTCTCGGCGGATCGACCGAAAATCTCGAGCGCGGACTGGGCGCGATCGCGCGGGAAATCTCAGACCAGGCCTGATTCCCCCCACGCGGCGGGCGAGCTCTCCGGCTTCCGCCTCGCCGCCACCACGACGTAGTCCGAATCGAGCTCGCCCGCCGCCATCAGGGAGCGCTCGCGCTCGCAGAGCCCGGCGAGGACCGCGTCGTCGACCGCATTCCCTTCCTCGAAGTTCAAGATCAGCTCGAAGAGAAGGGGCGCCAGCAGCCCGCCGCCATAAGGAATCTCCTCGACGACCAACATCGACCGGCGCAACACGGGCAGGATCTCGTCGGAACGGACGGCTTCGGACGGGTCCCGGAGCGCCAGCTCCACGGGATCCGTCCGGTGCCCCCGTGTCGCCAGGCCCCGGCCCTCCTGGAGCCTCCGGTACTTCTCGGGAATCGACCGCAGCGCGTCATCCAGGATTGCCTGCCTCCGTGCGTCGAAGTCGAACCGCCGCGGCCCGACGTACTCGCAGAACAGAAGGGTTCCGCCCGGGGCGAGCGCCCCGCCGATCCTCTCGAACAATCCTTCGAGGTCGCGAACGTGGTGAATCGCGTCGTGCGCGAGCATCAGGTCGTACGGGCCGCCGGGGATCGGATCGCGGTCGAGGTCGACAACTTCGTGCCGGATCCGGTCGGAAAGCCCTTCGTCCCGGGCGAGCCGCTCCGCCTCTTCGATGGCCTCGCGGGCGAGGTCCACCCCCATCACCATTCCGATGCGCGGATCGCGCGCGAGCACCCGCTCGAGCCAGCCCTCCCCGCCGCCGAGCACGAGCGCGGAAAGCTCCCGGCCGCGCGCGTGGCGGGAGAGCATCCAGGTGACCCAGTCGCAGCCCGGATTCCCGGACACCCGTTCGTGCAGGTATTCGCGCACCACCCGCGCGTTCGTCCACACGAGAGGGGCCAGCGCCGACGCGGCGGCCGGGCTCCATTGGCGCCGCACGCGCGAACGCGCCGGCCGCAAGGCCCCGCGAGCCCGCCCGAGCGCGCGCCGGAGCCGGATCGCCGGCGTCCTCAAGAACCAGCCGAGCCGGAAGAGGAAGGGGTCGCGGCCGACCCGCCCGGTCACGCGGGGTCCTGCGCGCCCGTCATTCCCACTCGATCGTGGCGGGGGGCTTCGAAGTGACGTCGTACACCACCCGGTTGACGCCTCGCACCTCTCGAATGACGCGGGAAGCGATCGCGTCGAGGACCTCGTGAGGCATGCGAAACCAGTCCGCGGTCATGAAGTCCGTCGTCTGAACGGCGCGCACGGCGAGCACGAACTCATGGGTCCGGTTGTCGCCCATCACCCCCACGGACCGCACGGGGAGCAGCACCGCGAAGGCCTGAGAGATCGCGTCGTAGAGCCCCGCTCTTCGAATCTCATCGAGCACGATTTCGTCTGCCTGCTGGAGGATCGCGACCTTTTCGCGGGAAACCTCTCCCGGGATGCGGACGGCGAGGCCCGGCCCCGGAAACGGATGCCGCGCGAGAAACTCCCGCGGCAGGCCCATTTCCGCGCCGAGCCGCCGCACCTCGTCCTTGAAGAGCTCCCGCACCGGTTCGATCAGCTGAAACCCGAGCTTCTCCGGAAGCCCGCCGACGTTGTGGTGCGTCTTGATGACGGCCGAGGGCCCCTTGATCGACATCGACTCTATGACGTCCGGATACAGGGTCCCCTGCGCGAGGTACCTCGCATCAGGGATGGCCTTCGCCTCGCGCTCGAAGACCTCGATGAAAGTGCGCCCGATGATCCTGCGCTTCTCTTCGGGGTCCGTCACGCCGGTGAGCCGCCCGAGAAAAAGGTCCGCGGCGTCGACCGCGTGCACGGCGATCCCGAGGCGTCCAAACGCCTCGACGACCTGCGCCGTTTCGCGCGCGCGCATGAGCCCGTGGTCGACTAAGATGGGATGCACCCGGTCGCCGAGCGCCTCGCGGAGAAGGAGCGCCGTCACGGACGAGTCGACCCCGCCCGAGAGCGCGCAAATGACGGCTCCGTCCGGGGCCTGCCGCCGGATCTCCTCGACTTTTTCGTGGCGGAAGGAGGCCATGCTCCAGTCCGGCTGGATGCGGCAGACCCGGAAGAGAAAATTCTGAAGGATCGCCGTTCCATGCTCGGTGTGCCGGACTTCCGGATGGAACTGGAGTCCGTAAAGCCCTCGCGCCGGGCTTTCGAATCCGGCGATCGCCGTCCCGGGCGTGGAGGCGATGACCCGAGCTCCCTCCGGCGCGCGGACGACCGAATCGCCGTGGCTCATCCAGACGGTCTGCGCCTCCTCGAGGCCGTGAAACAGCTCGGAATCGGATGTGACGCGCGCCGAAGTGCGGCCGTACTCGCGTCCGTGGCCGCCCTGGACTTCCCCCCCCGAAGTCTGAGCCATCCACTGCATCCCGTAGCAGAGGCCGAGCACGGGAACGCCGTGGTCGAGGAGCCCGGCGGCCGGGACCGGTGCGCCCTCTTCGTAAACGCTTTGCGGCCCGCCGGAGAGAATCAGACCCGCCGGGTTCCAGCGCGCGATCTCCGCCGATGGGGCGTTTGGCGGCAGGACGACGGAAAAAACCCGCGCATCGCGGATTCTCCGCGCGATCAACTGCGTGTACTGCCCTCCAAAGTCGAGAACGACGATCGCCGCGGGCGGTTTCACGTCGGATCGGTCCGGCGCAGGAGGACCAGCGGAGCAGCGAAGATCGCGGCGGGGAGCAGAGCCAGGGCGGCGGCGCCGTACGGAACGAATGCGACGAGAAGCGGCGCGACCAGGGCGCCCGGAGCGAGCCGCGACGCGAGACGGTCCCCTTCCCACACGAGGAGCGCGGTCACGATCAGAAACGTCGCCGCGAAGACCGGTTCGAAGGCGCCGCGGAACGCGGAGCGGACTCGTGGCTCCGGACGGCCCAGCAGGCCGCGTTCCGCCAGGACCACGAACAGGATGAAGAGCAGCGAGATCAGGTAGGTCGGAACGAAGAAGAGAAGCGATTGTTCGACGAACCGGCCCTCGGGTGTCGCCGCGACCAGGGAGCCGCCCCCCCACTGCTCGAAAAAGGGGTAGGTCCCGAAGCCCGGATCCTGGTGCCCGTGCGTGAGGAGGAAGATCAGAACTCCCAGGAGAAATGAGGACGGCAGCAGCAGCGCCGCCTGGCGGAAGAAACTCACGGGCGGGCCCATCTTAACGGATCGTCGAATCGAGCTTCCCTCCCCCGTACAATCGCGGGCGCCGTGGCCCTTCGAAAATCAACGCGGAACTGGATGATCGTGTAAGCGGTCTCGCTCGCGGCGGCCATCGCCGCCGCGCAGGTGACTGATTCGGGATCGGGCTGCGCGCGCCTCATCGCGATCAGCCTGGCGTGGACGGCGGGCCTCGTGCTCCTCTTCCGAGGGGTCGTCATCGCCTTCCGCGCCATCGTGCGAAAATTGAGTCTGCGGCTGGCATTCTCGTATTTCCTGATCGGAATTCTCCCGATCCCGCTCCTCGCCGCGATTCTCTTCGCCGGGGCATACCTCGTCGCGCACCAGATCGTGGCGACGCGCGTGCACGGAGAGGCCCTGGCGGCGGCGCGCACGGACGCCGCGTCCGGAGAGCGGTATCCCTCGTTCTCGGTCGACGGCGCCGGGCGGGTGGTCCGCTCGGACGTCGCGTGGCTTCCTCCCGGATCGGTGGCTCCGTGGGCGGTTCGTCTGAAGGAGCCCCGGTCCGTGATCGCGGGAGACCAGGGCTGGCTGGCCGTCCCCGGCCCGGACAGCGCAGACAGCCGCACGGTCCTGATTCTCCTGACGGACCCGGAGAAGAGCTGGGCGCGGCGGATCTCGAAGGCCACCGGCTACGACGTGACGATCGAGGTGGGCACCTCGCGGACCGGGCGCGGATGGAACGTCGGTTTCTCGAAAGACGGCGATGAGGGGAAGGAGACCCCCGGGCCCGCCGTCGAGGAACCCAAGGTGCCGCCGTCGGCGCCCGGCGAAAAGAGCCGGCGCGAGCGCCCGGCGGCGAAAACATCCGGGCCCGCCGCAACCCGGAACTGGGCCGACCGCCAATGGATCGCGGGCGTTTACGTGGACAGGGCCGTCGGAACGTTCGCCCCCGAGCCGAACAGCCGCAACGTCGTTCTCTTCATCGGCCAGACGTCTCCCCGGAATCTCTCGAGCCAGCTCTTCGCGCAGGGGGTGCCTGAGATCGGGCGGGTCTTCTGGGCGATCTTCGGCGGCCTGTCCGCATTGCTCCTCGTCGTGTACCTGGCCGCGCTCGCCGTCGCTTTCGTGCTCGTCGGCTCGATCACCCGCAACGTCAACCAGCTCACCCGGGCCTCGCAGGCGATCGCCCGCGGTGAGTTCTCGGTTCGCGTGCACTCGCGCTCGAAAAACCAGATCGGGGACCTGGCGCGCTCCTTCGACGGGATGGCGGAGTCCATCGAGGGTCTGCTGGTCGAGACGGCGAAAAAGGAACGGCTGGAGTCGGAGATCGCGATCGCCCGGACGCTCCAGCAGAAACTGCTTCCCGCACCCGGAGCGACGCTGCCGGGGCTCTCGCTCCTCGCGCACTTCGAGCCTCTCGCAGAAATCGGGGGGGACTACTACGACTATGCGCAATTGCCGGACGGGCGCAGCGCGGTCGCGATCGGCGACGTGTCAGGACATGGTCTCTCGACGGGGCTCCTCGTCGCGATGGCGAAGGCGGGGCTGTCCACTCTCCTCGAGTCGGGACTGGAGGGCACGCCGCTGTTCATCAAGTTGAACGAGCTCATCCACCGCTCGACGGATTCCCGCAACTACATGACGCTGGCGCTCCTCGCCTTCGACGCCGCCACCGGGGACGCCACGCTGACGAATGCAGGCCAGCTCGCTCCGTACCGGCTCTCCGGAGGGACCGTGGAAAGCCTGTCGCTGCCATCCTTCCCCCTGGGGATCTCGCCGCGCTCAGATTTTCCGACGGCCCGGTTCGAGCTCTCGCCCGGGGACCGCCTGGTGTTCCTGACGGACGGGATTATCGAGGCGGCGAATTCCTCCGGGGACCCGTTCGGGTTTGAGCGCCTCGAGGCGCTGCTCCGCGTGGAGGCGGGTTCGGACCCCGAGCGCCTGCACGAAGCCATTCTCTCCGCGGTCGCGATGCATGCCGCGGGCCACCCCGCGGAGGACGACCGCACGCTTCTCGTCGTGAAGGTGCTCGACCGCTAGAAAATCGCGGGCCTTTTCGACCCCAAAGGCCCGCGATTCGTCTCAGCGCCAGTGGCCCGCGATCCAGAACCAGCCGCGGCGGTTATGCCGCCACCGTCCGTCCACCCACCTCGCGCCGGCGCGCGGACGGCGTTCGAAATGGCCGGGGACCCAGACGTAGCTGACGCCGCCCACTGATAGAAGCCGCGCACCCAGACATGATCATGTCCCGGCGCGGCGCCGACGTACTCCGTGCGGAACGGCGGCGGCCCCGAAGACACGTAGACGACGCCCGCGGGCGGAGGCGGACAGCCAACTAAAAGGGGCAGGGCCGCCGCGAAGAGACCGGCGGAAATCCACCGTCGCGTTCTCCTCATGCGGGCTCCTTTCCTGGCGGCGCTCAGCGCCAGTGCCCTTCGCGCCAGTACCAGCCGCGGCGGGAGTGCACCCACCGGCCCTGGACCCAGGCGGCCCGGGCACGGGGGGCGCGGCGCCAGCTTCCCGGGACCCAGACGTGGGTATGGCCGTCCCAGCGGTGATATCCGCCCACCCAGACGTGACCGCGGCCCGGCGAAGTCGGCCGGACCTCGACAACCGGCGCAGGCGGCGGACCGGGAACCCAGATGCGGTGGGGAGCGGCCGATCCGGCCGCGGGGGTGACGAACAGAGCGGCAGCGAAAAGAGTGGCCATGGAAAGCAAGCGAAAGCGTTTATCCATGAAGAACCTCCTTCGTCCCGTCCTGCGCATTGGACGCAGGATGATGGATTCCAGTTTACTCGCAAATACGAAGATCCGACGGTCCGTCGCCTGCTCAAAAGCCCTCTCCGCAGTGGTCACCCGCGGCCTTCTCCCTCCCCCAGCGCTCGGGGAGAGGTCGGGTTCAGGGGGCCCGCGGGCACTACGAGAACTCGAGAATCCGGTGATGCAGTGTTCGTTCTCCCTGCGCTCGGATATGCCGGGGCCGCGGGTCAGAGGCCGGACAGCTCCGCGGCGAGGCGAACGGTTTCGAAGTGGATCTCGACCGTGCCGTCGATTGGACGGCCGTATCCGCCGGCCATCGTCACGGCGACGGGTATCCCCGCGTGGCGCAGCTCTCCGAGGACCAGGCGGTCGCGCGCAGCGAGCCCTGCCTGAGAGACCTTCAAACGGCCCAGGCGGTCTCCCTCCCACGGGTCCGCGCCGGCGACGTAAAACGCGAGGTCCGGAGCGGGGAAACGGATCGTCACCTCGGCCAATCCTGCCGAGAGCGCTTCGAGGTACTCCGAGTCTCCGCTTCCGTCAGGCAGCTCGACGTCGAGGTCGCTTTTTTCCTTTCGGAAGGGAAAATTCTTCGCGCCGTGGATCGAGAACGTGAAGACGGAGGGATCGTCCCGAAAGATCGCCGCGGTGCCGTTGCCCTGGTGCACGTCGCAGTCGATGACCAGCACGCGGCGCGCGCGCTTTTCGCTCTGCATCGCCCGGGCCGCGACGGCGGTGTCGTTGAAGACGCAATACCCTTCCCCGCGGTGCGCGAATGCGTGGTGCGTGCCGCCTGCGAGGTTCACCGCCATGCCGTCCTCGATCGCCGCGCGGCACGCCGCCATCGTGGCCCCGGCGGATCGACGCGAGCGCTCGACCATTTCGGAGGACCAGGGAAAACCGATGCGGCGGATCTCCTCGCGCGTGAGAGCTCCGGAGGAGACCCGGGCGACCCAGTCGGACGTATGGGCCCGGAGAAGATCCGAGTCATCCGCCGCGGGAGGTTCGCAAACGGGATGCCCGCGCTCCGAGCTCCGCCGTCACCCTCTGAGACAGCCGCGCGTATTTCTCCATGGGAAAGCGATGCCCCTCGGGCAGCGGGAGGACGTATCTGGCCGTCGAGAAGATCTTCACCACGCGAGACCTTACAATCTCGCGCCGCCCGCGAGAACAAGAAGAGGAGAGCCCGTCTCTATGCCCGAGACCCCCGGCCCATTCGAAGCGGCGATTTCCGTGGCGGGCCTCACCAAGCGTTTCGCGGACCTCGCCGCCGTGGACGGACTCTCCTTCTCCGTCGCTGCCGGTGAGATCTTCGGGCTTCTTGGCGCGAACGGCGCCGGGAAGAGCACCACGGTTCAGCTCCTGCTCGGATTGACGACTCCGACGGCCGGGCAGATACGGGTGCTCGGACTCTCCATGCCGTCTGACCGGCTCGCGATCCTGCAGCGGGTCAATTTCTCCTCGGCGTACATTTCCCTTCCGTCGAATCTGACCGTCCGGCAAAACCTGCGCGTTTTCGCGGGCCTTTACGGAGTTCGCCGGCCGCAGGCGAAGATCGACGGACTCCTGGAACTTTTCGAAGTCTCCGATTCCGCGAACAGGGCCACGGGCGCCCTTTCCTCCGGGCAACTCACGCGGGTCAATCTCTGCAAGGCCTTCCTGAACGACCCCGAAGTGCTGTTTCTCGACGAGCCCACCGCCAGCCTCGACCCCGACATCGCCGACAAAGTCCGCACGGTCCTTCAGAAGCTGCAACGCGAGCGGGGCGTGACGATCGTCTACACCTCTCACAACATGCGCGAGGTCGAGGTCCTCTGCGACCGCGTGCTGTTTCTGGCGCACGGCCGCGCGGTCGCCGAGGGCACGCCGGGGGATCTCCTGGCGCGCGCTCAGAGCGACTCCCTGGAAGACGTGTTCATCGCGATCGCGCGTGACGGAAACATGATCGAGCCGACCCGATGATTTCCAGGATCGGCGCTCTTCTCCTTCGCTATCTCTATCTGTATCGAAGAAGCACCGCGCGGCTGATGGGCGTGCTGTTCTGGCCCGTCATGGACCTGCTCGTCTGGGGGTTCCTGACCTCGTATCTCGAACAAATCGCGGCGCCCAAGGGGGTCACGTTCCTTCTCGGCGCCGTCATCTTCTGGGACATCTTCTACAGCGCACAGCAGGCGATCACGCTGTCGATCACGGAAGACATCTGGGCGCGAAACATCCTGAATGTCTTCGTGGCTCCCGTCCGGACCTGGGAGCTGCTGGTCGCCACGTCCTTGATCGGCGTCCTGCGAGCGACGGTGTCGGCCGGCGTGCTGGCCATACTCGCGCGGATCTTCTACGGCTTCCCGCTGTTCGCGATCGGACTTCCGCTCCTCCCTTTCTACTTCTCGCTCCTCCTGTTCGGTTGGGCGATGGGGATGTTCACGATGGCTCTGGTGCTGCGGTTCGGACAGGCCGCGGAGGCTCTGATCTGGGGAATTCCTTTCCTCATCCAGCCTCTCTCCGCGGTCTTCTACCCCGTCGCCGTCCTGCCCGCGTGGCTGCGTCCAATCTCGCTCCTGCTGCCTTCGACGCACGTGTTCGAGGGAATGCGGTCGGCCCTCGCGACGGGTCACGTCCCGGGAGGCGTGCTCGTCGCCGCCGTCGGATTGAACGCGATCTACCTCGCCGCGGGGGGGACCTTCTTCGGGTGGATGCTCGGACGCGTGCGGGAGAAGGGCTACCTCGCGCGGCTCGGGATGGACTGAAATTCGTCGGCGGGTGCCGGCTGGAGCTTCCGGCTCAGCGCTCCGCCGCGGCCATTCCCGCCCCCGTCAAGACGGCGGGCGTCCACCACGTGAGGATGCGCTTCACGTATCCGACCGTCTCTCGATACGGGGGCACCCCGCCGTAGCTCTCGACGGCGTTTTCGCCGGCGTTGTAGGCCGCGAGCACGAGCTCCGGCTTCCCATCGAAGCGGTCGAGGAGCTCTCGCAGATAGCGGACGCCTCCCCGCACGTTCGCGGCGGGATCAAAGGGGCGCTGCACGTTCAACCGGCGCGCCGTCGCGGGCATCAACTGCATCAGGCCGCGGGCGCCCTTGCGCGAGACCGCGCGCGGCTCGTAGTTGGACTCCGCCCGGATCAGGGCCGAGACGAAGGCGGCGTCGACGTCGTAGCGCTTTGCCTCCGCGTCGATGACGGCGTCGTAGCGCGACGGGAAGAGCGGCTTCCGATGCGCCTGGTAGCGCATGTCGTAGGTCACCGCGGGCCCCGCCGGGGCCTGCGCCTGCGCGACCGCGGCCGGAGGCAGGATGACTTCGTCGTCGACGATCCTCTCGACGCGATGGAGATCGACGGAATAGCTGCCGCCGCCGGGGAGACGAATTTCGACCTCCTCGCCGCGGACCTGGTACGAGGCCGCCTTCACAACGCGGCCGTCCTCGAAGATCACGAGCTCCGCCCGCATCGCGGACGCCGTGAAAAACCCGATCAGGAGAGCGGCTCGAAGAGATGAAGACATACGTCGTCCGGGAACAGGAAGCGGCGACCGGAAATTCCCCTGCGGCCCTACGAAACCCCTGTCGGAGAGGCCTCGAAACCCACGCCGCGCGCTCAACGAACCTTCCCTCTCCTCGAGCGGCTGGCGCGCGGATGAAATTCGTCGTAAACCCGCCGCAGACGTCCGCGCGAGACGTGCGTGTAAATCGATGTCGTCGAGATGTCCGAGTGGCCGAGCATCATCTGCAGCGCCCGCAGGTCGGCGCCGTGCTCCAGGAGGTGGGTGGCGAACGAGTGCCTCAGCCCGTGCGGCGTGAGCGGGGACCGGATCCCTGCCGAGCGGCCGTATCCCTCCAGAATCTGCCAGAACCGCTGGCGCGTCATCGCCGCTCCGCGCGAAGACAGAAAAAGGACCGCGGACCTGCGGGTGTCCAGGGCAGGCCGGGCCTCCTCGAGGTACCGGCGAAGCCACTTCGTCGCGCTCCCGCCGAACGGCACGAGCCGTTCCTTTCCCCCCTTGCCTCTCACGAGCAGGATCCCGGCGGGCAGATCGATCGCGGCCCGCGGCAGGCCGACGAGCTCCGAGACCCGCAGCCCCGACGCGTAAAGCAGTTCCAGCATCGCGCGGTCTCTCAGGCCGAGAGAGGTCGCCTCGTCGGGGGCGTTCATCAGCGCGACGACTTCGGCTTCCGACAGCGCTTTGGGAAGGGAGAATCCGAGCTTCGGATTCGTCAGGTCGATCGTGGGATCCTCGGTGAACCCGAGGTGAAGGGCGGCATACGAATAGAACGCCCGCAGCGCCGAAAGCGCGCGTGAGGCGGATCGGGCGGAGAGACCGCGCGCGCGCGTCGAGCCGAAGTACCGGCCGAGCTCCGCGCGCGTCGCGCCCTGTGCCGTCACGCCGGACGCCGCGAGAAAGCGGCCGAACGCGGACAGATCGCTCCCGTACGCGCCGACGGAGGCCGGTGAAAGGCCGCGCTCGACCGCGAGATGGTCGAGGAACGTGGGGAGCTGCCGCTGCAGAAATTCCGAACGCGGGGCGTCCGCGGGGACCGCGTCGCGGGGTGTCTTCGTCTTAATGGGCCGTGGGCGCGTCAGCGAGCGCGTGAACGATGGCAAGGATCTCTTCGTCGGCGAGGATTTTGTCGCTCTCCTTCGCGCGGCGAAAAATCGACTCGACGACCTCGGGGCGCGCCTCGAGGCCCCGGTCCTGAAGCCAGCAGTGCACGTTCGACAGGCCGCTCATGGGGCCGATCTCGATCACCTGCCGGCGGCCGATCATCGCGGCCGGGACCCCGGAGTACACCCGGTCGGCGAGCCACTCGTCCCCCTTTTTGCGCGCCTTGATGATCGCGGCCGCGTGGACTCCCGTTCCGGTCCGGAACGCATCGCGCCCTACCACCGGGTAATTGTCCGGAATCGGAACTCCGGTGGCCTCCGAGACGAGCGAGGAGTAGTCGTGAAGCCGGGTCAAATCGCGGTCGATCCAACCGAGGAGCTGGAGGTTGACGAGAAGCTGATCCATCGGCGTGTTTCCGACGCGCTCGCCGATCCCGAGCGCGCAGGCGTGCACGCGGTGGGCCCCGGCCTCGAGCGCCCAGAGGGCGTTCGTGACGCCAAACCCGCGATCCTGGTGGCCGTGCCAGTCCACCTTCACCTCGGGATTCACGGCGTTCACCATCTGCACGACGAAGCGGATCAGGTTCTGCACGCCGTTCGGTGTCGCGTGGCCGACGGTGTCGCAGACGCAGACACGCTGGGCGCCGGCCCGCATCGCCGTGGTGTACATCTGCCGGATGTGGTCCGGGTGCGCGCGCGTGGTGTCTTCCGTCACGTACATGACCGGAAGGCCCTCCTTGACCGCCAGCGACACGGCGTCCTCCGAGAGACGCAGCATGCGGTCGAGGTCCCAGTCCTCAGCGTACTGCCGGATCGGGGAGGAGCCGATGAAGCAGGAGACTTCGATCGGAATGCCGACTTTCTGAGAGATCTCGATGATCGGAATGATGTCGGCGGCGACGGTCCGCGCCGCGCAGTTGGGTCGGATCTTCATCCCCGAATCGACGATCTCCCGCGCGAGGCGCGTGACCGTCGCGACCACGTGCGGGCCCGCCCCGGGCAGGCCGATGTCGGCCGAATCGATCCCGAGCGCCTCCATCAGGTGGAGGAGCTTCAGCTTGTGTTCTATCGAGGGGCTCTTGACCGACGGCGACTGCAGGCCGTCGCGCAGGGTCTCGTCGTCGAGCTCCACGACGCCGCGGGCGGGGAACACGGAGCCGCCGGCTCGGTTCCAGTCGTAGATCAGGTCGGATTCGGGCGGGTGCACGGTGCGTCCTTCTCGGTATTCAGTTTAGCAGGGCCGGGCGTTTCGCCGGGCAGGGGGCCTCAAGACCCGGTGAACTTCGCGGGGCGTTTCTCCAGGAATGCCGTCATGCCTTCCTTCATGTCCGACGTCGCGGCACAGAGACCGAACAGGGTCGCCTCGAGCAATCTGCCCTCCGCGGAAGGCATTTCGATGCCGCTGCGGATCGCGTCCAGGGCGTAACGCACGGCCGCCGGCCCATTGGCGGCGATCGCGCGCGCCATGTCCAGCGCCGCGGAAAGCGCCTGACCCGCCGCCACGACCCGGTTGACGAGCCCGATCCGTTCCGCGTCGGCCGCCGACACGCCCTTGGACGCCGTCAGGACGAGCTCGTACGCCCGGGCGCGGCCGACGAGCCTCGCCAGGCGCTGGGTTCCGCCGTAGCCGGGAATTATGCCGAGAGAGGTTTCCGGCAGTCCCATTCGGGCGTTCTCCGATGCGACGCGGAGGGTGCAGGCCATCGCCAGCTCGAGTCCCCCGCCGTACGCGAAGCCGTTGATGGCGGCAATCGTCGGGATTGCGAGGTTCTCGATCCGGTCGAGAACCGCCTGGCCCTGCCGGGCGTGCTCGCGGCCCTCGACCGGTGTCAGCTTTGCGAGCTCCCCGATGTCCGCTCCCGCGATGAACGCCTTCTCTCCGGCGCCGGTGATGATCAGGCAGCGCAGCGTCGCGTCACGCCGGGCTTCGATCACTTCGGCGTCGAGCGCTTCGAGCACGTGGCCATTCAGCGCGTTCAACTTCTCCGGACGGTGGACGGTGAGGGTTCGGATCCCGTCGACGGTGTCGACCCGCACGAGCTCGCTCACTTTGCGCCGCCGTATTCGTAGAATCCGCGGCCGGACTTGCGGCCCAGGCGCCCCGCCAGCACCATGCGCTTCAAGAGCGGCGGCGGCGCGAACCGCTTTTCCCGGTATTCGTCGAACATGATCTGAGCGATGTAGAAGGTCGTGTCGAGACCGACGAAGTCGAGCAGCTTCAACGGCCCCATGGGATGGCCGCAGCCGAGCTCCATTCCCTTGTCGATGTCCTCGGGGCTTCCGACCCCCTCTTCTAAGGCGCGCACGGCATCGAGGAGATACGGAACGAGGAGCCGGTTGACGACGAAGCCCGAGTTGTCGCGCGCGCGGATCGGATCCTTTCCGAGGGACTGCGCGAACTGAAACACCCTTTCGAAAGTCTCTTCCGAAGTCGCGATCGTCCGGACCACCTCGACGAGCTTCATGACCGGCACCGGGTTGAAGAAATGAAGGCCGGCAAATCGGTCCGCCCGCGACGTCACGGCGGACATTTCGGTAATCGTCAGCGAAGACGTGTTCGAGCAGAAGATCGTCTCGGCCTTGCAGATCCGGTCGAGCTCCCGGTACGTCTCCTTTTTAAGGTCGAGGTTTTCGATGATGGCTTCGACGAGGATGTCGCAGTCCGCGAGGTCCGACAGTTTCGTGGTGGTGGAGAGCCGCTCGCGCGCCGCGTCCTTCTCCTCCGGGGTCATCTTCTTTTTCTCGACCGCCTTCGCCAGGGACCCTTCGATCCTCGCGATCCCTTTCCGGCCGAGGTCGTCCGAAACCTCGCGCACGACCGTCTCGTAGCCGCTCCTGGCCGCAACTTCCGCGATACCCGAACCCATCAAACCGGCCCCGAGGACGCCCACTTTACGAATCGTCATCGCCGTCCCATCCTCCCTCTTCTCTGTCGGGCGCGCTTTCCGGCGCGGCCGCGTTTTCCCCGCAGAACTGCCTGAGCGTTAAATCCCGCGTGAACCCGCGCCCCGGGAGCGCCGTCAGCGGCGAGTGGGGCGCGATCACGATCCATTCTTTCAGAAGCCAGTGACGGAGCGCGTCACGGCAGAGGCTGCCGTCGTTGAACGTCACGAGGACGCCGTTCAAGTCGGCCGCCCGCCGCGCCTTCAAGTCCTCGAGAAAAGAGGCGACGGCCGCGGTGCGGACCGGAAATCCGAGGATCCGTTCCGTCCAGTCCAGCGCCGCTCCTCACGATCCCGCTTCGAGCACCACCGCGATTCCCTGTCCGCCCCCGATGCACGCGCCCGCCAGGCCGTAGCGGACGCCGCGGCGCCGCATTTCCTTCAAAAGCGTCAGCGTGCAGCGGGTGCCCGTCGCGGCGAGCGGATGCCCGAGCGCGATCGCGCCTCCGTTGACGTTCAACTTCTCGCGATCGAGCCCGAGCTCGCGAACGACACCCAGGATCTGGCCCGCAAAAGCCTCGTTGATCTCCCAGAGGTCGATCTGATCCTGACGGAGACCCGCCTTCTCGAGAGCGGCGCGAGCGGCGGGCGCGGGCCCCAGACCCATGAGCTCCGGCTCCACTCCCGTGACGGCCCATCCGATCAGCCGGCCGAGCGGCTTCTTCCCGCGGGCGCGGGCTTCCTCCGCCGAGGTGACCACGACGGACGCCGCCCCGTCCACGATGCCGGAGGCGTTTCCGGCCGTCACCTGGCCGCCTTTGCCGAAGGAAGGAGTCAGAGCGGCCAGACCCTCGAGGGTCGTCTCGGGCCGCAGGTGATCGTCCTTTTCGATTCGCACGGTCTTCCGGCCCGCCCTGACGTCGATCGGCGCGATTTCCTCGGAGAGCCGGCAGGCGCTCTGGGCCGCCGCAGCCCTCTGCTGCGAAGAGAGGGCGTACTCGTCCTGCTCTTCCCGCGTGATCCCGTACTTCGCGGCGACCCGGTCCGACGTCTGCGCCATATAGAGGCCGCAGTACGAGTCGAGCAGGGCCACCATCAGCGAGTCCTCGAGGGCCCCCTGCCCCAGGCGAAGCCCTTTTCGCGCACCCCGGATCACGTGCGGCGCGGCGGACATGTTCTCCATTCCGCCCGCCAGCACCGTCTTCGCCTCTCCGAGGAGAATGCGGTGAGCCGCCTGAACGATCGACTCGAACCCGGATCCGCAAAGCCGGTTGACCGTCAGAGCCGGCACTTCCTTCGGGACCCCCGCCTTCAGCCCGACGTGGCGGGCCCCGTAAATCGCGTCGCCCGAGGTCTGAAGGGCGTTGCCGAAGATGACGTGGTCGATCTGCCCGGGATCGGTCCCCGTGCGCGCCAGCGCCTCGCGCGCGGCGTGCGCTCCGAGCTCGATCGCCGAAACGTCGGAAAAGGCACCGTTGTACTCCAGCATCGGAGTCCGCGCGCCGCCGAGAATCACGATGTCCTGCATGAGAACTCTCCCGCTCAAAATCTAACAGAGCGCCGGCTCGAGAGGTCGTGACCCGGGCCGCCTTCGCGGGCCGGCCGCCGCCCGTCCCCGGAATTTAACCTCGTCCGAACTCCCCTTCCCCCTCCAGCACCTTTCCGTGGAAACGCCTTCGGACCTCGTTGAAATCCCCGCGGACCTCCGGATGGACTCGATTTGTCAGCAAAATGACGATCTGCTCGCGTCCGGGATCGATCCAGACCGAAGTCCCGGTGAAACCCGTGTGGCCGAAGGCGTCGGAGGAGAATCCGGCCTCGGGAATCGATCTGGCGCCGCGGACGCCCTGCCACGCGAGCCCCCGCGCCTCGGAAAGGCCGACTGTCCGGTCACGCGTGAACTCCCGTCTTCCGGGGTCGAGCCAGGGCCGGGCCAGCCGCCAGACGTCCTCGGCCGTGCCGAAGAGACCGGCGTGGGCGGACACGCCTCCCCGCCGGTACGCGTTGCCGTCGTGCACTTCGCCTCGGACGACGCCGGTGCGGAAGTGCGGATACGAGAGGCCCAGGGCGGCCGTCATGTCCCGCTCCGTCTGGTCGCCCGCCTCGGTGGCGGCGCAGAGGAGCGGGTCCGGCGGGAGATAACGCGCCTCAGAGCCCGCCGGGCCTGCGATCAGGTCCGAGAACGCACGGTCGATCGGCGTCGCGAAGAAAGCCTCAAAGACGTCCCCCATCACCAGGATGCCGATGTCGCTGTACACGACGGCGGTGCCGGGAATCGCCTCCGGCTCGATTTCTCCGAGACTGCGCCGGTACGCGGCCGCTCCCTCTCCACGCGCATAGAGCGGGGACCACGCCGGAAGTCCGGACGTGTGCGTGAGGAGCATCTCGAGCGTGATCCCCTCGTATCGGGTCTTCTTCCAGCCCGGGAGAAACCGGCCGGGCGGTGAACGGAGATCGAGTCCCTCTTCCCGCGCCGCCCAGGTCAATCCGCCGGCCGCGAGCGCTTTGGTCACGCTCGCGAGGTCGAAAAGCGTCCCGGCTTCGAGAGACGCGTCTTCGGGCAGCACCGTGGCGCGCCCGGCATGGGCTCGCGCGACGATCGACCCGGCATCTCCCACGAGCGCCGCGCCGCCCGGAAACGAGCCCGCCTCGATCTCCTCTTCCAGAATCGACTTCAGCGTCACGGAGGGCCGTCGATTTCGGCCCGGCGGGCCGCGACCCGGCGCGCGTTCGCGGTGAGGGCAGGCGACACCGGCTCGGCGCGCCGGAGGGTCGCCCGCTCGCGCTCGAGGCCCGCGATCTGCTCGTCGACGGTCCGGGCGATCGAGGCATCCCGAACCGCCCGCCGGGTCTCCCGGAGCGAAGCGATGGTCCTTCCGTAAACCTCGTCCGAAGCGGCGCGGACGCGGCGGCGGTCGGCTTCGAGCAGGCCCTCGATGATCCGGGACCGCACCCAGGCAAATTCGTCGGGGTCGACTCCGACTGCGCGCGAAGCCTCGGCGTCGGTGCGCCCTTTGGCCGCGCGGCGGACCTTCACGTAGCGGTCGACCTGGGCTTCGGTCAGCATCCCGTCCGCGGGCGGGCGGAACACCGCGGGTTGCGCGAGCCGCTCGGTGGACGCCGCGGCGGCTCGCGCCAGCCGATTGGCCGGGGCGCCTCTCCCGCACGCCGCCGCGGCGCCGGCGGCCGCCAGGAGAAGAGTGAGCGGGATCCTTCGCATGCCCGCCAGATTATCGCGGCGAGAGCGCGAGAAGCGCTGCGGACCCCGGACCGGTTCGCTTCGTTTAGACTGTCACGACCTGTAGCAAATTTGATAACCAGGAAAATCGGGAAATACGAAATCTCCGAACAGATCGGAGTCGGCGGCTTCGGGGCCGTCTATCGCGGCCGCGATCCTTTCATCAAGCGCACGGTCGCGGTGAAGACATGCCAGTTGAATGACGAGGAGATCCGAAGCCGGTTCTTCCGGGAGGCGGAGCTCGCCGGCAACCTGCACCACCGAAACATCACCACGATCTACGATTTCGGCGTCGAAGAGGGAGTCCCGTACATCGTCCAGGAGTTCCTGACGGGCGAGGACCTGGACAAGATCGTCAAGCGCGGCGAGCAGCTCTCGGTCCCCCGGAAGATCGAAATCCTGATGTCGATCGCGGACGGACTCGGTTACGCGCACCGCCAGTCGATCATCCACCGCGACATCAAGCCGTCGAACATCCGAATCCTCGAGGACGGCTCCGTCAAGATCATGGACTTCGGAATCGCCAAGTCGCTGCTCTCCGAATCGAGCCTGACTCAGACGGGGATCACGCTCGGCACGTCGGCTTATCTCGCACCGGAGCAGATCCGGGGGGAGGGGCTCGATGGACGAACCGACCTCTTCTCGCTCGGGATCCTCGCGTACGAGCTGCTCACCCAGCGCAAGCCGTTCCGCGGCGAGCACCTCTCGACCGTCCTTTACAAGATCTTAAACGACACGCCCGAGCCCATCACGTCCCTTGCGCCCGCCGTCCCGGCTTCGCTCGCGGAGGTCGTTTCCCACGCCATGGAAAAGAGCGCCGACAGCCGGTACGCGTCCATGGAGGCATTTCGTCAGGATCTTCAGACGGTGTACCACGAGCTGGTGGGCGATTCTTCGCAGTTCCGCACGAACCCGAATTCCGCCTCGCCGCTGACTCCCACGCGAGGCGTGAGCGCGGCCGAGGCCAATCCCGCGCCTCGCACGCCATCGCGCGGAACGACGGTGGCTCCAAGACCCCCGGTCGGTGTCACACCGCCGTCCGGGGCGCTGGCGCGGGTCCGGGCGGAAACGGATGACCACACCCCGACGCAGGTCGCTATTCCGCTTCCGCCGGCGAACCTCGAGCTCGTCCACTTTCAGGAGCCGGCCGACCGTACGACCGGGGGCCACACGGGCTCGGGCAGCGCGCGCCGCCGCGGGCCGGGTTGGGTGCTCTGGGCGGGCACCGCCGCGGTCGCGGTGCTCGGGGTCCTGTTTGCCGCCTGGAAGCTTTCGTCCCACGTCGGTACTGCACGGCCGGCCAGCGCGCCCGCGGTTTCCGGCCGTGCCGGAAGCTCCCGACCTGCCGCGAAGCCCGTCTCGACCGCTCCCATAGCTTTCCCCACTCCTCAGCTCGGACGGGACGCCGTCCCCGCCGTCCCGACGATGGTTCCGGTTCCGGCAGCCGCCCGGCCGGAGGAACCCGCGCCTGCGCCGGTGCCCGAGCCGGCGCGGCCGGTCCGCCGCTTTCCCGTCCAGTTCAGCTCGATCCCTTCGGCCACGTTGTTCGTCGACGGAAAGAAAATCGGACCTTCGATCCCCGCGCGGACGGTAGAGCTCCCTCAGGGCACCCACCAGGTGCGCTTCGAGGGGGCCGGGCTTCCCCGCTATCAGAAGGAGTTTCAGGTCGGGTCTTCGGGAGCGGCCCCGATCGCGTACCGCTTCCCGATCGGCGCGCTCGTCATCGAGGCGCCCGCATGGTCGGGCGCGACCGTTCTCATCGACTCGAAGTTTCACGGCGTCTTGTCGGGGGCGCTCACCGTCGCCCTTCCGTCCGGCACGCACAAGGTCACTTTGTCCCGTGCCGGGTGGAACCCCCACACGGAAGAAGTTTCCATTCCCGAAGGAGAGAAGAAGACATGGTCTCCCCCCGCCCCGACCGAACACGCCCAGTGACGCGCGCCACGGCGATGCGCCTCCGCTTCGCGTTCCTCGCTTTCTCCCTGGCGGTCGCGGGGAGCCTCTTTCCGGCGTCGCTGACGGCGGCTCCCGACCCGGGATCGGAGGCCGAGGCCAAGCGCGCTTTCGACGCGGGCCGCTTTCAGGAAGCGGCCGAGAAGTACGCTCGCGCCGCGGACGCCGCTTCGGCGCCCGACCGCAAGGCCGAGCTCGCGTTTCAGAGCGGCTGGGCCTATTTCATCGCGGGCAACTCCCGGGCGGCCCGGGAGAGCCTGAAGGTGGCTTTCACCGCGCGCCCGGCCCTCGACGTCGTCGCCGACTTCTACAGCCCGGATTTCGTGCGTCTCGCGCGTTCCGTTCGGACGGAAGTCGCGGGGGCCACGGCCCCGGCCGCGGATCTCGCGGAATTGAAGCGCACGGCCCGCGAAAAGCTCGCCGACGGCAAGGCGGAGGAAGCTCTTTACGACCTGAAAAGAGCGGAGAGCTCGGCGGACCCGCAGATTCACCGCCTGCTCGGGGAGGCCTACGACCGGCTCGGGCGCTCCGCGGACGCGGACGCCTCCCGGAAACGCGCGTCGGATCTGGAGCGCAACCTCGTCACGAGCGGGCCGATCTCTCCCTCGGGCCCGGCCGTGGCCGCCCCCGCGGCGGGAGCGGCGGGGCCAAGCGGCGCGTCGGCGGCGGCTCCGCTTCTCGAAACCGCCGAAGCGGCGTTTAAGAACGGCGATTTCCGCGCGGCGCAGGCGGCAGCGGCGCGTGCCCTGGAGCTCGACCCGAGAAATTCCGAATCCCACCGCATCCTCGCGGACGCCGCCCTCGCTCTCGGGCAGGAGGGCGACGCCGAACGGGAAGCGACAGCTGCGCTGGTGCTCGACTCCGGCAACTCGCGCGCCGAGTACGCGCTCGGCCGGCTGGCGGAGCGGCAGGCGAAGTGGAGCACCGCGGCGAGCCATTACCGCCGGGCTCTCGAGCTCTCCGGCAAAAACGTGGGGGCGGCGCTCGGACTCGGGCGCGCGATGGAGGAGCTGAAGGACCGGACGGCCGCGAGAATCGCCTACGGACGCGCCATCGAGATCGATCCGGCCTCCGCCGACGCGCACAACGACTTCGGAGTCTTTCTCTTCCGTTCGGATCAGGCCGATCGCGCGACGGAAGAGTTGATGGAGGCCGTTCGGCTGGCGCCCGGACGCTCGGCGGGGCACGAGAACCTCGGGAGGGCCTTTCGCCGACGCGGAAAGTTGCGGGAGGCCGAACGCGAGCTGGCCGAAGCCTCCCGACTCGCGCCGAACGAGACCCCGGTCTGGACGGCGCTCGGCCACATCCGGCTGGCCATGAAGAAGCCCGAAGACGCTGCGATGGCGTTTCGTTCGGCGCTGGACCTCGAACCCGGGAACGAAGAAGCGGCGGCGGGGCTCGGCGGAAGCCTGGCGGATGCGGGCAGGCTCGACGAGGCCGAGGCCGCGCTGGTCCGGGCGCTCGAAACGAATCCGAAATCGGCGACGCTCTGGAACAACCTCGGCGTGGTGCGGACGCGGAAACGCTCCTTCTCCGGCGCGGTCGAAGCCTTCCGGAAGTCTCTCGCGCAGGACGCGGCCTTTGCTCCCGCAAAAACCAATCTCGCCCGGGCGGAGCAGCTGTCCGCGCTGGATCGCGCGGGAAGCTGAGGCGGGCCGAAGTTCCCAGGTTGAAATCTCGAGCCGGCCGAAGACGTTCTCGACCCGATGCTCGTCGTACACTGACGGGGTGCGCTCGAGAGCTCTGCTCGCCTTCCTCCTCCCGCTGATGGTCGTCGGCGCCGGCCCATCCTCCCCGGACCCGGCCGCGCACCGGCGCGACCTCGAAGCGTGGCGCGAGCGGCGCCTGCAAAGCCTGCGTCGCGAGGACGGATGGCTGACTCTGGTGGGCCTCTTCTGGCTCGAACCTGGCGACAACACCGTGGGGAGCGACCCGAAATCGCGCGTCGTTCTCCCCGCGGGCAAGGCGCCCGCGCGCCTCGCGACGATCAGCCTCGATGCCGCGGGGGCACGCCTTGCGACGGCTCCGGGCGAAACAGTCGAGATCGGAGGAAAGCCGGTCACCGGGTCCGCGCTCTCGACCGATGCCTCGGGCGAGCCCACCCTCATCCGGCGCGGTCCGCTGCGCTTCTACCTCATCGAACGCAATGGCCGCATCGGGGTGCGCGTCAAGGACGCCGAAAGCACGGCCCTGAAGAGCTTCCGCGGAATCGAGTCTTTTCCGGTCGAGACGCGCTGGCGGATCGAGGCGCGGTTCGAGTCCTACCAGCCCGCGAAGGAGATCCTGGTGCCGAACATTCTCGGCTCGACCGCTCGGGAGAAATCGCCCGGCGCGCTGGTGTTCGAGGTGCGAGGCAGCATCTGCCGCCTCGACGTCGTGACGGAGGCGGGTACCGAGGACTGGTTCGTCATTTTCGGAGACCGGACCAACGGGACGGAGACTTACGGGGGGGGCCGGTTCCTTTACGTGACGCCGCCCGCACCGGGTTCGTCCGCTGTGGTCGATTTCAACAAGGCCTACAACCCGCCGTGCGTGTTCACGCCGTACGCGACCTGTCCGCTGCCGCCGTCACAGAATCGCCTCGCTGTCCGGGTCGAGGCGGGCGAGAAAAGCTACCAGGGGCACTGACGGGCTTCAGCTTCGCTTCCACTCCGAGGACCCGGCGGCAGATGCCGCGTCAGCCCGCCAGAGCGTCGAGCAGCTCGCGCAGGATTCTCGCGGTGGCGCCCCAGATGACGTGTCCGCCGTAGTGGTAGTAGAGGATGGGCTCATCGCGGCCGGAAAACGTCCGCTCTTCGAAGACACCGGGAGCGAGCAGGGCCGCCAGCGGGACCTCGACCACCTCCGCAATTTCTGTCTCCTGGGGCTCGAACGCGTAGGGCTGCGGGATCGCCGCCACGAAGGGTTCCACGTAGAAGTTCGTGACCGTGACGATCGCCGAGAGACGCCCGAGCGGCACGGCATCCCTGGGCCGGATGCCGAGCTCCTCTTCGGTTTCCCGCAGCGCGGTGTGGAAGAGCGTCGCGTCTTCGGGCTCTTCCGCTCCGCCGGGAAAGGAGATCTGACCGCGGTGATGTTCGACGGACTCCGTCCGCAGCGTGAAAACCGTCCAGAGTCCGCCGTCCCGCACGAAGAGCGGCACCAGGACGGCGGCGCGCCGATTCCCTTCTTCCTGCGCCTTCGCCCGGCGGTCCCAGAGGGCGAGCCGGTCCCGCAACTCGGCCATCCAGCCGGCGAGCGGCGGGCGCGCGGTCACCGGTGATGACCCTTCTCCGTTCACGAGGCGGTCGAAGCCCGAGATCCTTCCGCCGCGGACTTCAAGTACGCATCGATGAAGGGCGTAATGCCGCCATCGAGCACCTTGTCCGTGTCGCCCGTCTCGTGTCCCGTGCGGTGGTCCTTCACCATCCGGTAGGGGTGAAGGACGTACGAGCGAATCTGGCTCCCCCACTCGATCGCTTTCTTCTCACCCACCTTCTTTTCCTCGTCGGAGCGGCGCTCGTCGAGCGCTTTCTGGTAGAGCCTGGCTCGCAGGACGTTCATGGCAGTATCCCGGTTGCGGCCCTGACTGCGCTCGTTCTGGCAGGTCACTACGATCCCCGTCGGCAGGTGCGTGATCCGCACCGCCGAGTCGGTCACGTTGACGTGCTGGCCTCCGGCGCCGCTCGACCTGTACGTGTCCACCCGCAGGTCTTTGTCCAGGATTTCGATCTCGATGTGTTCGTCGATCTCCGGAGAGACGTAGATCGACGCGAATGAAGTGTGCCGCCGCTGCGCGGAATCGTAGGGCGAGATGCGAACCAGCCGGTGCACCCCCATCTCGCCCTTCAGGTACCCGTACGCGTGGTCGCCGACGACGTGAAGCGTCGCGCTTTTAAGACCCGCCTCCTCGCCGTCCTGGCGGTCGATCAGCTCCGCCTTCCAGCCGCGGGACTCCGCAAAACGCATGTACATCCGAAGCAGCATCTCCGCCCAGTCCTGGGACTCCGTTCCGCCCGCACCCGCGTGAATCATGAGCCAGGCGTTTGATTCGTCCTCCGGGTTCCCCATCTTGACGGAGAGCTCGAGGTCGTCGCCAAAGCTCTCCGCCTTTCTCAAGACCTCGCGCGCATCGGCGTCCGCGTCTTCCCCCTCGCGCAGCAGCTCGGCCAGGGTCTGGAGCTCGTCCCGGAGCTCATCGAGCCGGGCCGCCGTGCCGATGCGGCGCTCATGAGAGCTCGCCTGCCGCAGAATGTCCTGAGCCTCTTCCGGGCGGCTCCAGAAATCCGCCGCGCCCTGCTTTTCTCTCAGTCCTTCGAGCGCGCTCCGCGCCGCGTCGAGATCAAAGATAGCCCCGAAGCGACAGCAGCCGCTCCGAGGCGTTCGTCAGCGAGGAAATGAGGTCGTCGCGAGAGGTCATGTGATGTCTCCGTGGGACGCCGCCCGCCGTCGGCGGCGCGCCGCGCGTTCGCGTCCCCACCGGGCGAGGCCGAAGAGTAGCACGCCGGCCGCGGCGGCGTCCGCGATCCGAGGGAGGACGTAGCCCCAACGGGTCCACGCCGTGGAGGCTCCGAGGAGGGCGATCGTGCCCGCGGCCGTCCCCGACTCATTCGGCGCGATTTCCGCGAGAATGCGCCCGCGCGGATCGACGATCCCGGAGATCCCCGTGATCGCCGCGCGGACCAGGTAGCGGCCGTTCTCCACCGCGCGAAAGAGGGCGCCGGCGAAGTGTTGGTCCTGCGCGCCCGCGCGCCCGTACCAGGAGTCGTTCGAGATCGTGGCGAGCAGGTTCGCGCCGTCGGCCGTCTGGCGCCGCGCCAGGCCGGGATAGATGATCTCGTAGCAGATCCCCACTCCGAGCGCGAGCGGGCCCGAACGCAGGACGACGGGAGTCTCCGCCGGAAGGAACTCCCCGATCTCGTGCGAGATCTGGCGCGCGAAAAAGAAGAGTCGAGGCAGCGGGACGTATTCCCCGAACGGAACGAGATGCACCTTGCGGTAGATCCCGCGCGCGAGCCCCTCGGGCGTTACCATCCGCGCGGCGTTGGACGCGCGGCCGTCGGGCTCCGACGTCACATCGTTGAACAGAACTGCGCAGTGGCACTTCGCCGACAGTCGGGCGAGGTCCTCGCGGAGCCGGCTGCTTCGCTCCCAGTACATCGGGAACGCCGATTCCGGGAAGACGATCAGGTCGGCCCCCGCGAGGGCCGCCTCGTCTCCGCGTGCAAGCACGGCGCGATACCCGGCCGCCGCCTTGTCGGCGGTGCGCCGGTCCTCTTCCGCCAGATTCGGCTGGATCAACCGGACTCGAAGCGGCGCCCCGGTTTCGACCGGCCGGGTCAGCCGGATCGCTCCGGCGACTCCGACCGCCAGCACCGACGCGGCGGCGACGACCAGGAACATCGGGCGGCGGCGCACGGCAAACGCGGCGAGAAGCGTCGCGACCGCGGCGACCGCGAATCCGACTCCGTACACGCCCCAGAGGGAAGCCGTCTGGATCCACACGGGCCTTCGGGCGAGCGCCCAGCCCGTCAGGTTCCAAGGAAAGCCGCCGTAGATCACCGACCTGGCATGCTCCGCGGCCATCCACAGAAGGGGAAACGCCGCGAAGCGCTTCCACGAACGCGGTGGAGCCAGAGCGGCGATCCCCCAGCCGACCACCGCGGTCCACTCCGCGCAGATCAGAGCGAGGAGGCCGACGCACACGACGCCCATCGCCTTCGACTGTCCTCCGTACACGGTGACGACGTAGGAGATCCAGGGGACCGACGCGCACCAGAACGCCATGCCGAACAGGAGGCCCGAAAGAAGCGCGCGGCCCCGGCTTTCTTCCATCGAAAGGAGGGCGATCCAGGGAACGAGAGCCAGCGGGAGAAGGACCGTCACGTCGTACGGCGGAAAAGCCAGCGCGAAAAGGAGTCCGGAGAGCACGCCGGCCGCGGGCGTCTTCCAGCGCGACACGCTCATTCGAAAGCCTCTCAGCGGAGCGAGGCGGACGCGAGGAGGGCTTCCTCCGCGCGGTAGGACGACCGGACGAAGGGACCGGAAAACACGTGGCGGAAGCCGAGCCGTTCGCCCGCCTCCCGATAGCCGTCGAATACCTCCGGCCGGACATACTCTTCAACCGGAAGACTTTCGCGGGACGGCTGGAGGTACTGCCCGATCGTCACGATATCGACGCCGGCGTTCCGCAGGTCTCCGAGGAGGGCGTGGACCTCGTCGTCGCGCTCGCCGAGGCCCAGCATGAAGCCCGACTTGGTCGTGATCGAGGGGTCGAGCGCGCGGACCGCCGCGAGAAGCCCGAGCGAGCGGTCGAGGCGCGCTCCCCGTCGAACGCGCGTGTACAGCCGGGGGACCGTCTCGACGTTGTGATTGAAGACGTCCGGCCGCGCCTCGACGACTCTCGCGACCGACATGAATCGCCCCTGAAAATCGGGCGTGAGGACCTCGATTCCCGGGGCCGGCTGGAGGCGCCGAAGCGCGCGAATCGTTTCGGCGAAGTGAGACGCCCCGCCGTCGGGAAGATCGTCCCGGTCCACCGATGTCAGGACCACGAACTGGAGCTTCATCTCGCGCGCCGCGGTGGCCACCCGAAAGGGTTCGAGAGCGTCGACCGCAGCGGGTTTTCCGTGCGCGATGTCGCAGAAGCCGCACGTCCTCGTGCAGACGTCGCCGAGCATCAGGAACGTGGCCGTCCCGCGGGAGAAGCATTCACCCCGGTTGGGGCAGCGCGCCTCCTCGCAGACCGTCGAGAGGGCGTGGCGGCGCATGACGTCTTTGACGCCATGGAGCTCTGAGAGGCGTATGCGCTTTTCGCGGATCCACTCCGGGGGGCGCGCGGGAAGGGAGGTCATTTTCCGGGCGGGACGATCCACGGCTGGAGCTTCTCCCGCGTCTTCAGCCGCGCGGCCGACTTCTCCGCTTCTTCCTTCGTCTTGAAAGGTCCGACGCGCACCCGGTAGACCTTCCCGTTCGGCCCCCCGCCGGATCTGACAACCGCCGGAAAGCCGTGCGCGGCGAGCCGGTCGCGGCGCGAGCGGGCTTCCTTCTCGGACGGGGCCGACAGAGCCTGGACCCAGAAATATCCGGCTGCGGCGGCGTGGGAACCGGAGGTTTCGGCGGAGGGCTTCGGCGTGCGGACTCTTCGCGCCGGGGCGGCGCCCGTGGCCGGCGTGCGGTCCGGACCATCGTCGAAGAGCTGGAGTCCAGGAGAGGGCGTCGGCCCGGCCGCGACCGGGACCGGAGTCGGCACCAGTGCCGCCGATGAGGACGTCGAGCCTCGCTGCGGCGCACGGGAGGGAGCCACTCCCCGCACGGCCCGCGGGATTTCGAGAGCGTCCGGGGTCACCGCCGACGGGCCCGTCGCAGTCGTGCTTCCGGCGCCGGGCGTCGCGGCCGCGATGGACGTTTCCGGCCGATCGTGACCGGCGAGGCCGGTCATCAGTCCGAAGACGTAAGCCGCCGCCAGGGCTGACAGAAGCCCGACGAACAGCAGGAGCGCCTGCCGCGCCGTAAAAGAGAGCTGGTAATGCGTGCGGGGCTCGTCCACGCCGCGGAGTGTAGCAACGTCAGGCGAGGGGCGCAGGGCGACGGCGCAGGGCGGACCGGGGAACCGATCCGCCGCGCTGTCGATCGACCGGGGCAGTCTTTTCCCTTCTTTCGCCCTTCGCCTTTCGCCTCTTTTACTTCGTCTCCTTCGGGAGGAACGCGCGAAGAAGCTCGATCGGCAGCGGAAAGATGATGGTGGTGTTCTTCTCGCTTCCGATCTCGGTCAGCGTCTGGAGATAGCGCAGCTGGAGAGTGGCGGGCTCGCGACCGATCACCTCGGCGGCGCGGGACAGCTGCGCGGCCGCCTGGAACTCGCCTTCCGCGTGGATGATCTTTGCCCGCTTCTCGCGCTCCGCCTCCGCCTGGCGCGCCATCGCGCGCTGCATCTCCGGGGGGAGGTCCACCTGCTTCACTTCGACGAGCGACACCTTGATGCCCCACGGCTGGGTATGCTGATCGATGACGCTCTGAAGGGCGACGTTCAACTTCTCGCGCTCGGACAGAAGCTCGTCGAGCATGGCCTCTCCGAGCACGCTGCGGAGGGTGGTCTGCGCCAGCTGCGAGGTCGCATACAGATAGTTCTCCACCTGGACGACGGCTTTGTCGGGCTCGACGACGCGGAAGTAGACGACCGCGTTCACCTTCACGGAAACGTTGTCCCGGGTGATGATGTCCTGCGCGGGCACGTCGTGAACGATCGTCCGGAGCGAAATGCGGACCATCGTCTCGAAGGGCCAGAAGATCAGAACGAGTCCCGGCCCCTTCGGCTTCGCGCCCAGGCGGCCGAGCCAGAACGTGACGGCCCGCTCGTATTCCTTCAGGATGTTGACCCATTTAAAAAAGAGGATCAGTCCCACGAAGGCCGCGAAGATCAGACCGGGAAACGAGATCAGCTGAGTCATGACAGCCTCCGTTCGACGTGCAGTGTGAAGCCTTCGACTCTCGTCACGAGCACCCGCTCGCCCGCCGCCGCGGCCGGCGCCCCCGACGCGTCCCAGTATTCGCCGTGGACCATGACGGTTCCCAAACCCTCCTCCCCCATCGGCCTCACGACCACGGCGCTCTGACCGAGAACGCTGTCGCGGCCGGTCCGCACCGGTAGATGGCGCAGGCGCACGGTGTTCCATGCCAGGAACCCCACGACGGCAAGGGTCAAGGCGACGGCCGGCACGACGATCGAGAGATCCACGCGATAGCCGGCGCCGTCTTCGCGTCCGGAAAACAGCATCGCGGAGCCCGCGAGAAGCGCGACCGCTCCTCCGACCGCAAGCAGTCCGTGGCTCGTCACCTTCACCTCTGCGATGAAGAGAAGAACGGCGAAAAGAATCAGGGCAATGCCGGCGAGATTCACGGGCAGAACCGAAAAGGCATAGAGCGCCAGGAGAAGCGAGATTCCCCCGACGATCCCGGGAAGGATGGCGCCCGGGCTGGCGAGCTCGAAGTAGAGCCCGACCAGGCCGGCGAGAAAGAGGATATAAGCGATGTTCGGGTGAGACACGACCCCGAGCAGCCTCTCGAGCGATCCCATTTCCCGCGTTTCGATCCGAGCGCCTGCCACCGCCAGTGGCGGCGACGACCCGTTTAACCTCGCGAGCTTTCGCCCGTCGAGCTGCCGGATGAGATCCGCGCGGTCACGGGCGATGATTTCGACGAGGCCCGCTTCCTTCGCCTCCGTCTCGGTGAATGAAGCGCTCGAGGTCACCGCGGATTCCGCTTTTTCCGCGTTGCGCCCCCGCTGCCGCGCGAGGCTGCGGATGAACGCGCGCGCGTCCTGTTCGACCTTGGAGGTCATGGTTTTCGAGAGGTCTTCTCCCTGGCCCCCGACCGGGTGCGCGGCGCCCGAGTTGGTCCCGGGCGCCATCGCCGCGACGTCTCCCGCCAGGAGCAGGAAGAACCCCGCAGAAGCCGCGGAGCTTCCCGACGGAGCCACGAAGGTCGCGACCGGCACGGGAGATTCGAGAATCGACCTCGCCATTTCCCGAGTCGATGTCAGCAGCCCGCCGGGCGTCGAAAGCTCCAAAATGACGAGGCTCGCGCCGCTCTCCCTCGCCCCTGAAAGCAGCCGGCGAAGGTAGGCGGCGGCCGCGGGATGAACCGGACCGTCGATCCGCCCCACGACGACGAGCGGGGCGGGCGCGGCGCCCGCGGGGACCGAGGCGGCCCCGAAGAGAAAAAGCAGGAAGGCGAGCCGCGCCGGCATGCGCGGGGAGTCTACCGTGCCGACCGTCGTGAAAGGTCCTGGCGCGCTCTGGGAAGACGCCCGCCCGGAAGACCCTCCTTCGGCGATAATCCCGTCGTGCCGGCGCGGACATCTTCATCCTCGAGCGCCGGGAGCCCCGTCCAGCCGCCGCCGCCGCGGGACATTAAAATCCTCCGCCCTCTCGAGGCGATCAACTTCGCGGCCCTCTGCGCCGTGTCCCTTCTCACCCTCGTGCTCTATCGCCGCCTTGCGGATCCCGGCGGCCTCCTGCTTCGGTATGCCGTCCTGGCGCTGGCGCTCGCCATCATCACGGCGCTCGTCCGGCGGGAGAAACGGCTGCCCGGACCCATCCGGTTTCTCGTCGATTTCTATCCGGCGGCGTTCATCCCCGTGCTGTACGAGACCCTGGGAGTGCTCATCTTCGCGGCCCGAGGCGGAGCGAAGGACGCGCTGCTGATCGCCGCGGACCGGGCACTCTTCGGCGTGGACGTGACGGTCTGGCTCGAAAGATTCGTCCGGCCGTGGCTCACGGATGTCTTCTTCGTGGCCTACACGACCTACTACTTCATTTCGCTGGCGCTCGGATTCGTTCTGTGGATCCGGGACATCCCCGCCCTGCGGCGCTACATTTTCACGCTGACCCTCTGCTACTACGTGTCCTATGCCGGGTATTTCGCGGTGCCGGCGCTCGGTCCCCGATTTGCCCTCGCGAGCCGGCAGACGGTTTTCCTGGAGTTGACTCCCGTGGCGGCGGCCATCGCGCAGACGTTGGACGAGCTCGAACACACGAAGCTGGACGTCTTTCCCTCCGGGCACACGATGCTCGCGGCCGCCGTCTTATTCGTGGCGTTTCGTCGCGCGCGCGACCTGTTCTGGTGGTTGCTGCCCGTGGCGACGTGCCTGATCCTGTCGACGGTCTACTGCCGATACCACTACGTCGTGGACGTGCTGGCCGGGTTGATCCTCGCCGCCGTGACGGTCCCGCTGGGAGACCGGATTTATGACCGGTTGACCACCTCGGCCGTGAGACGTCAGGCGTGAGGCGTGAGGCGTCAGGCGCTCATCGCTGGGGCCTGCCGCTTCTTCTTTTTTTCGCCTCACCCCTCACGCCTCACCCCTTACGACCCCGTCGTCACCCCAGCCTCCGGTCGTACATACGGTATGTCTTGTAGAGGCGGCCGCCCCAGAAGTCCGCGGAGCGAATGATCGCGTCGTTGTCCTCCAGCAGCCACGACATCTCGCACCCGACATAGTTGCGATCGAGCGCGGCCTTCAAACCCTTTTCGAACATGACCGCCTGGAGGCCGCGCAGTCTCCACTCCTTCTTGATCCCGAGAGTCAACACGCGCATCGAGCGGATCTTCTTCAAGGAGAGCAGGAATTTCAGCCAGCCGAAAGGAAGGAGGCGGCCCTTCAACGGCTTCATCGAGATGTTGTAGTCCGGGAGTGCCAGAAGGAAAGCGACGGGCTCGGGGGAGCCGTCGGGCCGCCGGGCCTCCGCCAGGAACAGGAAGTCCTCGTCGACCAGGGGCTTCAGGCGCTTCGCCATGAAGTCCATCTCTTCCGGAGTCATGGGGACGAAGCCCCAGTTCTTCTCCCACGCCGCGTTGTAGACCTCGCGGATCTTCGGAAGGTCGGCGGCGAGCGTCTTCTTCGAGATCTTGCGCACCACCACGTCTTTTTCCCGCCGCGCGATCCGTTCGGCTATCCGGGCCAGCCGCGCCATCGGGCCGGGCTGGATCTCGAACCAGTACGCCAGAAGATCCTTTACCTTCGCGAAGCCCGCCCCTGAGACGAGATCCACGTAGTAGCGGGGGTTGTACGTCATCATCAACACCGGAGAGGAGTCGAACCCGTCGACCAGGAGTCCCGCCTCGTCGTTCAAGGTCGGGTTGGCCGGCCCGCGAAGCGTGTCCATCCCCCGCTCCCGGACCCATGCTCCTGCGGCGTCGAAGAGCGCCCGCGCCACGACGGGGTCGTTCTCGCTCTCGAAATAGCCGAAGAACCCGGTGCGATCGCCGTGGAAATCGTTGTGGTTCCGGTCGACGATCGCCGCGATCCGCCCTGCATCGCGTCCCTCGCGGGAGGCGACGAAGAGCTGCATCCCGCCATGGAGGAAGAAGGGGTTTTTCGCTGAGAAGACCTTGGCGACGTCGTCGCGCAACGGGGCGACCCAGAGCGGGTCGCTCGCGTAGATCCGGTCGGCAACGTCGAAGAAACGGGAGAGCTCTTTCTTCGAATGTCCGATCGGCCGGACGGAAACCGAGGCGTCAGTCATGGCTCATCCGCCTCGTTTCCGGCGCTCCACCGCCGCCGGCGGAGAGAGCGGACCAGTCAGAATCGACGGCGGTAAACCCTCAAGCGCCGACGGAGCGGACCAGCCCGACTTCTCGCCCCACTTTTTCGATCGACTCGAGGGCCCGCACGAGCTGATCCTGCGTGTGTGTGGCCATCAGGGACGTCCGGATGAGGGCCCGGCCCGGAGGCGTCGCGGGAGAGAGCACGCAATTGACGAAGATGCCCTCCTCGTGGAGGCGATGGACCATCTGGAGCGCCGTGAAGTCCTCCCCCACGACGACGGGCACGACCGGCGTCTCGGATTCTCCCGTATCGAGCCCGAGCGACCGCAGCCCGTCGGCAAAGAACCGGGTGTTCTGCCAGAGCCGCTCGCGCCGTTCCGGCTCGCGCTCCATGATGTCCACCGTCGCCAAGGCCGCGGCCACGGAGGCCGGCGGCGGCGCCGCCGAAAAGATGAGCGTGCGGGCGCGGTGCTTGATGTAGTCGATGACGGTGGACTCCCCCGCGATGAATCCCCCGACCGACGCCATCGATTTCGAAAACGTCCCCATGATGAGATCGACTTCCTCTTCCAGGCCGAAGTGCTCGGCGGTGCCGCGGCCGGTCGGGCCGAGCACGCCCACGCCGTGCGCATCGTCGACCATGACGGCCGCCTCGTAATCGCGAGCGACCGCCACGATCTCCGGCAGGGGCGCAATGTCCCCTTCCATCGAGAACACGCCGTCGACCACCACGAGCTTTCCGCGACTCCCGGTGTCATTTTTCATCTGCCGCCGGAGGTCCGCCGCGTCGTTGTGCTTGAACTTACGGACCTCTCCGAAGGAAAGCCGCGCGCCGTCGATGATGCAGGCATGGTCCTGCTTGTCGAGATAGACGCTGTCGCCTTTTCCGACCAGGCAGGAGATCGCACCGAGGTTCACCTGGAACCCGGTGGCGAAAACGACCGCCGCGTCCTGGCGCATGAAGCTCGCGAGTCTGTCTTCCAGGATAACGTGAAGGTCCAGGGTTCCGTTCAAGAAGCGGCTTCCGGCGCAGCCGGACCCGTACTTGCGGATCGCGTCGATCGCGGCTTCCTTCACCCGAGGGTCGTTCGTCAGGCCCAGGTAGTTGTTCGAACCGAGCATGATCATCCGGCGGCCGCCGATGACGACCTCGGGGTCCTGCGCCGAATCGACCACCCGGAAAAACGAGTAGAGGCCCGCGCGCTGGATGCGGTGCGCATCGTCGTACCGGAAGCACTTGTCGAACAGGGGCGATGTCCGCGCCGCGGATTCCACCGGAGCGACTTTGCTCATTTTCACTCCCACACGAAAAACGACAGGCGACCGCCCCGCGGGACGCCCCGAATCGGACCCGATCTTAGCAAATTTTACAAAGAGAGCCAGCCCTCCCGGACGTACCAGCCCCAGGTCGCCGACAGGTCCTCCAAAAGCCGCGGTGCCACGGGAACTCCCAGATCCCGCGCAAAGGGCGTTCCGTCGCAGACCCAGTCGCCCGCCAGGATCTCCCGGGCTTTATCCGCATTGAACGGCCGGGAACGGCGGGTCAGGCTCTCGACGAGGGTCTCGATCGCCCCCGCGGCTCGGACCACGCCCCGGGGGACTGGCACCAGACGGGGACGTTTCGGTGGCAGAGACGCGATCAGAGCGGAAAGCTCCGCAATCGCGATCGGAGCCGGATCGGCGAGAAAGCCCGATCGGCCCGACAGGTCCCGCCGCGCCGCCGCCGCCGCAATGGCGTCCGCCGCCCGCTCCGCGCGGATCAACTGAATCCGGGAATCCCCGGCCGGGACGGGCAACCACCCTTTCGACGCGGCCTGAAAAAGGAGGAGCAACCCCCGGTCGCCCGGTCCGAAAACCACCGACGGTCGGACGATGATCCAAGGGCCCCGCCACCCCCCTCGGACCTCCTCCTCGCCCTCGCGCTTGGAAGCTCCGTACCATGAGATCGGCCGGGGGGGATCCTCCTCGGCCACGGGTCGGCCTCGCAGCGCCGGTCCGGCGGCCGCCTGGCTCGAGACGAGGAGGAAGAGAGCCCCGGGGGCGCTGCGCCGCGCCGCGTCGACCAGGCGCGCCGTTCCCCGCGCGTTCGCCTCCCGATACTCCTCGCGCGTTCGCGCCTTCGTGATCCCGGCGACGTGCACCACCGCATCGACTCCCGCGGCGGCGGCGCTCAAATCCGTCGCGGCGGAGAGATCCCCGGTCACCGCCTCGACGCCTGCGGCGGGGAGGGCGCCCAGGCGCTCCGGCCCCCCCCGCGCCAGCGCGCGGATGCTCCACCCCCGGGTGAGAAGGGATCGGGCCACGTGAGACCCCAGGAAACCGGTCGCTCCGGTCAGCAGGCAGGTCGGCACGGTTTGGATTCTGACTGATTTCCGAATATCGTTCGCCGCCTCGATGACAATGCGCCAAACATCAGTTCGCCGGATCCTCGGGTCGATCTGGACCGCCGCCGGACTCGCCGCGCCGGCGGGCGCCCTCGCCGCGACGCCGGTCCGCCCGCCGGTGGTCGAGTACCGGATCGACGCCAGGCTCGATCCGAAATCGCATGTCGTCACGGGCCACGAGCGGCTCGTATGGCGCAATCCTTCCAACGACCGCGTCTCGGAGCTGCAATTCCACCTCTACCTGAACGCCTTCAAAAACAACCGCTCGACCTTCATGCGGGAATCCGGCGGGCAACTGCGCGGCGACCACGCCGGCGAGAAGGCGGAAGACTGGGGCGCCATCGACATTCTTTCTCTGAAGAACGAGGCAGGGACGGACCTGCTTGGCCCTTCCCGCAAAATCCAGCCGGACGGGAACGAACCGGCCGACGAGACGGTGCTCGCCGTTCCCCTTCCCTCCCCCGTGGCGCCGCGAGGACAGATCGCTCTGGAAATCGAATTCCGATCGAAGCTTCCCCGGATCTTCGCGAGAACCGGCTTCGTGCGCGACTATCACCTCGTCGGGCAGTGGTTTCCCAAGCTCGGCGTCTATGAGCCGGCGGGGATGCGCCAGCGCCAGGCCGGCGCATGGAATTGCCATGCGTTCCACGCCAACTCCGAGTTCTACGCGGACTTCGGCGACTACGACGTCACTTTGAACGTCCCCGCGTCGTTCGTGGTCGGCGCGACGGGGCGGCGCGTTTCGGACACGCGACAGGGCGACCGGACCTCCTATCGGTACGTCCAGGAGAACGTGCACGACTTCGCCTGGACGGCCGACCCCCGCTACGTCGTGCACGAGTACCGGTTCGAACCCTCGCGCGACGTACCGCCGCAATGGACCGCGCGCGCGGCCGCGGAGCTCGGCATGGCGGCCGGGGATCTCGCGCTCAAGCCGGTCACCGTTCGGCTCCTCCTCCAGCCCGACCATCTAGGTGCCCGGGGGGCCTACAAGGAGGGCGCGCGGGTCGCCCTCTCGTTCTACGGGCTCTGGTTCGGCGCCTACCCGTACGAGACCCTGACCGTCGTCGATCCACCGGAAGACGGGCTCGGCTCCGGAGGCATGGAATACCCCACCTTCATCACGGGCGGCACCATCGCACCCCTTTCGCGCTGGCCGCTGCGCAAGGCGCGATTCACTCAGAACGTGACGCTGCACGAGTTCGGGCACCAGTATTTCTACGGGATGGTTGGAACCAACGAGTTCGAGGAATCGTGGCTCGACGAGGGGCTCAACACGGACGCCGAGTACCGCTCCATGTCCCTCGCGTTCGGCGCGCGCGATTTCGTCGAGCTGCCGGGCGGCGTCGGGATCGGCTCCCTCGCCTATGCGCACGGCGTCGCCGCTTCGGGAAAGAACCTCGACCCGATCCTGCGCAACGCGTGGGGTTACGCGTCGGGAAATTCGTACGGCGTCAACTCCTACATGAAGGTGGGCCTCTTCATGGCGCAGCTGCGGAACGACCTCGGGCCGGAGGCTTTCGCGCGCGCCGAGCGCGCGTTCTTTCAGCAGTGGTCCTTCCGACATCCGTCGACGGCCGACTTCTTCGACGCGTTCGAGCGCTCGACCGGGCGCGACCTCTCGAAATACCGGTCGCAGATCGTGCTCGGCACCGCACGCCTCGACTGGCAGGTCGTCTCCGCGACCAGCGAACGGGCGCCGGAGGACTTCGGCCTGTTCGACAGGGGGGGCGCGCGCGTCACCCTCGAGAAGGGGCGCCCGTTCGGAAAGGGCAAAAAAACGTCCCGGGAGAACCGGGCGCCAAAACGCTGGGACACCGTCGTTCTTTTCGCTAATACGGGAGACTGGCCGCACGGCGCCGGGGCGCGTCTCGTGTTCGAGGACGGGCGGGTCGTCGATCGCGCGCTGGCGGCCGAGGCGCGCTGGGTTCGCCTGCGCGTCTTTTCGACCTCGCGCCTCGCGTGGGCGGCCGTCGATCCGGACCATAAGAACGCCTGGGACGCCAACCGGTTGAATGACTCGAAGGTCTTAGGTGTCGGGCGCGGGGCCGCCGACACACACGGACGGGCGGCGTCGGCCAAGTATCTGGGATGGGCGGCGGCTCTGGCCGCCCTCTTCCAGCAGCTCCTCTGGTCCCTCGCGTGAACCGGCCAGGGGCGCTTTCGGCGGGCTTCGCGGCGCTCTCGCGGGGACGGCTCATCCTTCTTTTGACCTCCTGCGCGGTGGTCCTCGGGGCCCTGTCCGCCGCCCCCCTCGCCCCGGCGATGGCCGATGCGTTCCAGCACACCCTTGCCGGCGATCACCTCATCCGCAACCATCCGGACTTCGCGCCGATCGAAGCGCTCGATTTCGTGCGCGAGAAATCGGCGGCGATCGCGGGCGCCCGCCAGTCGATGGTGTGGGCGGCGCTTCTCGGCGTCCTTCTGCAGATTTTCTTCGCGGGCGGCATCGTGGAGACGCTCGGGCGAGACGTGTTCTCGGTCCGGGAATCGAGGGCCGCGTTCTGGGCGGGTTCGCGCCGCCATTTCGGTCACAACCTGAAGTGTTTTGCCCTGTTCGCTCTTCTCGCCGGAATCGCGCTCGGCCTGTGGCTGGGGCTGACCGGATTTTTCTCGAAAACTCTCTTTCGAGGGGCGCCTCCGCATTCCGGGGGGCGCGGCGTGTGGGCGATCCTCGTCTGGGCTGTCGCGCTCTGGATCCTCGGATCGCTGACCCTCCTCTACGATTTCGCCCGGGCCGCCCGGCGGTGGACGGCGGGCATTGGCGCGATCGCGGGGTTTCGAAAAGGGTGGCGCCAGTTGCGGGGTCTGCGTCTCCGGGGGCTCGGGGTCCTTCTGTTCTGGAGCGTCGCCGCCTGTGCCGCGCTCGTGATCGTGTTCTCCGCCGCATGGGCACAGCGGACGCCGTCGGGTCCCGCGGTCGCCGTCAACCTCGCACTCCTCTTGCTGCTGCTCGCCGTCCGCCCGGCCGCGCGCGTCGCGGCCTGGGGCTCGGTGCTCGCGCTTTTCGACGCGAGCGAGCCGGCAGCACGCCGCGTGCCCCTCTCTTCTCGTCGGGTTCCTTCCGAAATCTCCGCCTCGGGCGATGTCCCGCAGTCGAGCGGGGCCGAAGAGAGGCCGCTCGCAGAGCGCGCGGACGAAGGGGAGTCTGGCCGCGACGCTGTCCTTCCCGGCGGGCCTCCGCTCGAAACCTGAGTCCAGACTCCCGCGGTCTACTTCGCCGCCCACTCCGTGAATCTCCGCATCCCCTCGTGGATCCTCTCGAGGGACGTCGCGAAGGAGAGCCGGATGCAGGCGTCGTCGCCGAACGCTTCTCCCGGGACCGCGGCGACGTGGGCCTCCGCGAGAAGCCGGCGGCAGAGCTCCACGGAGCCGGACACTCCAATCCGGGCGTAAAGGGCCGACACGCGGGGGAAGGTGTAGAACGCGCCTTCGGGCGGCGCGGTCTCGATGTCCCGGATTCCTCCGAGCGCCTCCATCATCGCGGTACGGCGTAACGCGTACTGGGCGAGCATGCCGGCGACGGAGGCGTCAGAGCGCTCCAGATCCTCCAGCGCGAGGCGGCCAGCCTCCTGCGAGATGGAAGACGCGTTGGAGGTGGAATGACTCTGGTACGAGGCCATCGCGGCCACGAGCTCCCGGGGCGCCAGCGCCCACCCGAGTCTCCAGCCGGTCATCGCGTACGTTTTGGACGCCGCGCCGGTCACGACAATCTGCTGCGGGTATCGTTCCCGGAAGGCCGCTGCGGAGACATGCTCTCGCCCCTCGTACAGAAAGCGGTCGTAAGTCTCGTCGAAAATAAGCACGGCGCCGCGGCGCGCGCACCATTCCAGGATTCGCTCGAGCTCCTGCCGGGTGACGACGGCGCCCGTCGGATTGTTCGGAGAGTTGAGGACCACGCCGCGCACGTCCGGACCGGCGTGCTCCTCCAGAAGCGCCGCCGTCGGCCGCCATCCGTCCTCGAGCGTCGTCTCGACGAAAACGGGGCGCGCGCCGGCGAGGCGCACCATCTCCGGAAAGGAGACCCAGTAGGGCGCGAACATGGCGACCTGGTCGTCGGGGTCGAAGAGTGCCTGGCACGCGTTGAAAACGGCCTGCTTCGCGCCCGCGGTCACGAGGACGTTTTCGGCGAGGCACCCGCTCCCCTGCTCGCGCCGGTATTTCTCCGCGATCGCTTCCCGGAGGGCGGGAGCGCCGGCCGTATCCGTGTACTTCGTGCGTCCATTTTCGATGGCGGAGATTCCGGCGCGGGCGACGAAATCGGGCGTCGGAAAATCAGGCTCGCCGAGGCCGAAGTCCACCACGTCCACCCCGGAGGCGGCGAGAGCCTTCGCCGCTTTGCCGACGGCGACGGTCGAAGAGGGGCAGAGCTCCTCGACGCGCCGGGAGAGGCGTATCCCGCTCATCCGCGCCTCTTCCACGATCTTTCGAAGGCGGCGACCGCGAGAAGTTTCTTGCGGCCCGTCAGGAGGAGCCCGATCTCGATCACGATCCACCCACCATACACAAAGAGCATCTCGTGGCGAAGCGACGGGACGACGAACTGAATCGCCCACAGGGCGAAGAGCCCGATTGCCTCGTAGCGCTCGAAGCTCATCGACGCTAAAAACAGCCAGCCAAGAAACGCTTGGAGGATCGTCAGAAGGATCTCGCCCCTCTGAAAGTCGTCGAACGGGAGCGGGTCGGTCGATCCGTGGCTCCAGCAGTAGATGACGGCGAGGAGGCCCGACAGAATCCCCCACTGGTTGATGTTGGAAGAGATCATGTTCACGAGAGCGACCGGGGCTCGCGTGATCCTGCGGGCCCACGCGAAGGCGGACGTTTTCTCGGGGAACTCCGAGAGGAAGGGGGCGACCCACTGGATGAAGACGAACTGGGACATTCCGAGGCTCGTCGCCAACGCCATCATCGACGTGAGGAAGGGCTCCGCGATGAAGAAGATGATCGCGCCGCCCCCTAAGAGAAGGAGGCCCACCGCGGCCCATCGCTTTCCGCCCGAAAAGGAGAGTGCCCAGCGGGATACGGCGGGGACCTCGTCGTCCTGCTCGAGCGCCTCCTCGCGAGGCGGCATTCTCAAGAGTACCGAGAGATAGATTCCGTAGGTCGAGGCGAGGACGGCGGAATCCGCGAGCGACAGACTGCCCTTGGCCCAGACGACGACGAAATACGCCAGCGGGGGCAGGAGTCCAAGGACTTCCACCGCGTGGTCATCCTCGAGCCGGATCCGTCCGAGCGGCGTCCTGCGCCTCCGCCGGGAGTAGAAGGCCGCGACCGCGTAAATCATGGGCCATCCGAGCCCCGTCAGGAGCCGCAGGCTGCCGGTGAAATTCGCGATCGCGAGATGGACCAGGTCCGGGTTCTTGCCCGCCTTCCAGGCGATGACCGCCTCGACGGCGAACTCGGGAAAGGTCTGCACCAGCGCCAGCACGGCGAGGGCCAGTCCCTGGGACATCAGGAACTCCGCCGCCTCGGCCCCCCATGCGACCAGAAACGCGGAGGCGATCATGGCCGGAAACGTCCACAGCGCGGAGAGCGGGGATCCCGGCGTCGCCGTTTCGAGGTCCACCGCGGCGGCGAGGCGTTCGCGCCAAGACCTCATTGCCGCGGGTTATAGCATGGGGATCATGGCGGGAATCGAATCGCCCTCGAACCCCGCCGTGCGCGAGATCGTTCGTGCCATCGAGGCCCGCACACACTTCTTGATCGAGGGGGAGAAGCCGATCTTAGAGGCGGTTGCCGCAGGCCTGCCGCTCGACCACCTCCTGCACGATGGGAGCATCCGGCCGGGGCGGCTGGCCGCCATCGCTTCGGCTCGTCCCCGCTTGGTCTCCCGCGCGGTGCTCGAGCGTCTCGCGGAGTCGAAGACGCCCCAGCATCTTCTCGCTGTCGCGCGGCGGCGGGACGTTCCGGTCGGGGAAATCCTGAGTCGCCGCGGGCCCGCGGTCTTTCTTTTCGGTGTGCAGGACCCCGGCAACCTGGGAGCGATCGTGCGTGTCGCGGAGGCCGCAGGCGCCGCGGGGGTGCTGGCCGCGCCCGGGTCTGCCGACTTTTTTCATGCCCGCGCCGTTCGCGCCAGCGCGGGAAGCGTTCTCAGAATTCCCGTCTCGGGGCGGGTCTCGTTCGAGCCGTTCGCCGCGGATGCGCGCGCCGCCGGGCGAACCATCACCGGGGCGGTCGCCTCGGGGGGAGAAAATCCCTTCGAGAAGCCGCTCGACGAGGTGTCGGTGCTCGTCATCGGAGCGGAAGGCACAGGGCTTCCCGCCGGCGCCTACCGGTATCTCGACCGGCGGCTGACCCTGCCGATGCGAGAGCCGGTTGACTCGCTGAACGCGGCGGTCGCCGCCGCCCTGCTGCTTTATTCGCGGACAGGCGCGGGCGGCGGAGGGGCAAAATCAACGTCCGGGTGAAGGACGGGAGGCTGGAACTGAACCCGGCCTTCACCTTCCTCACCTGGCCCTTCGCCCTTCGCCCGACCCTAACCCCCCGCGCCCTCCTCCGCAAACACCTCTGCCTGGAACTTCCAGAGGCGCGCGGCGGGATCCCGCCACGCGTCCGCAGGAAGGCCGGCTTTTCGGGAGAGCTCGTCTAAGAACCTCTCCCTGGTCATGTCCCACTCGGTGGCGACCTGGGGGAGAAGAAGCCCGCTTCTGCCGGACATCTCGAGGATGAGGCCGTCGCGGCCGACCTCGATCTCTTCCGGGCTCTCGACCTCCGCCGGGGGCGTCAGGACGGAGATCTCGATCTCCACGAACGGAAGCTCCTCGAGATCCAGAGGCGGGAAGCGCGGATCTTCAAAGGCGGCGCGCACCACGAACCGCGGAACGGTGCGCCCGAGGTCCCCTTCCGGCGACAGAGTGCCGATGCAGCCGCGGAGATCGCCTCCTTTGCGCAGAGTCACGAAGAGTGCGCGGGCGGCGCCAAACGCCTCCGAGCGGTCCGAGGAAAGACGTGGCAGCGGATCGCCGCGGAAATGCGCTTCGAGAGACCGGCGGGCGAGACCGAGAAGGTCCCGGCGCGTTTCCAGTGAGAGCTCCGAACCGGGCATGATCACGAGGGAACGGAAAGCCCGCGCAGGAAACTCCCGATGGCGGCTTCGAGCTCCGGGAGCCTGCCTTCGAAAAAATGCCCCGCGTGCGGCACCACGACGACCGTGCCGGACCGACCGACGAACTCCCGCAGAAGATCCGGAGGGCCGAAGGTGTCCTCTTCACCGACGACGAAGAGCGCAGGCACGACCGGCCGGGGTGCCTGGCGGATCGACTCCGTCGCGACCGGAAGGCCGAGCCCTATGAAGGCCGCAACGCGCGCGTCCCCGGCGGCCGCCCGCAGCGCCGCGGCCGACCCGAAGGAAAATCCGCCCGTCACGAGCGGGGCTCCGGTGCGGCGCTCGACCTCGTCCGCGGCGGCTAAGACATCGAGCGTCTCTCCGCGCCCCTCATCGTGCTTCCCCTCCGAGAGCCCCACGCCGCGGAAGTTGAATCGCAGAGTGGCCCAGCCGTTCTCGACGAGCGCCCGGGCCGCGCGAAAGACCACCTTGTTGTGAAGGGTGCCCCCGAAAAGAGGATGAGGATGGGCGAAAACGGCGCCTCCCTTCCGGGGGGGGGCGACGTCCTTCCACAGCCCTTCGAGACGGCCCCCCGGGCCGGCAAAAAGGATCGTTTCTATGCGATCGGTCATGCGATCGTCCCGTCCCTCCCGCCGGACAAAGCTTCGGCGGACGTTGGAGAATGACGTCGTTCGTCGTATTCTTCCCGCCTCCCCGCCGGTCCCGGATCTGGACCCCCGGAAGCCCCGAGAGCCGGCACATCGAAAGACACGGAAGCAGGAACGAAACGCATGAACAAGATCGTACACGTCGTCGGCACCGGCACCATCGGCGAGCCCCTGATCGGTCTCTTCGCCGACTTCAAGAAATACCTGGGGATCGACGAGATCACCTTCCACAAGCGCACCCCGATGACGACCGAGCGCGCGAAGGTGAACCACCTCCTCCAGCGCGGCGCCAAACTGGCCGTCGACCCGGACAAGGTCGCCGACTTCGAGGCTCTCGGGCACAAGGTCGACTACGAGGCCCAGGAGGCTCTCGAGCGCGCCACGGTCGTCATCGACTGCACGCCGGCGGGTAACGAGAACAAGAAAGCCTACGAGAAGCTCTCGGGTCCGAGGGGTTTCCTGGCGCAGGGCAGCGAGTTCGGGTTCGGAAAGCCCTACGCGATGGGAATCAACGACGGAGCTCTGGTGGCGGGCGAGGACCGGTTTCTCCAGGTGGTCTCCTGCAACACACACAACATCGCCGCGCTCGTTAAGACCCTGTCGGAAAACGAGGACCACGGCTCGGGTCTCGAGCACGGCCGCTTCGTCTGCATGCGCCGGGCAAACGACGTCTCGCAGAACTCGAGCTTCGCTCCCGCACCCTCTGCCGGCAAGCACGACGACCCCCAGTACGGCACGCACCATGCCCGGGATGCCTCCCGCCTTCTCGAAACGATCGGGTGGAAGACGAAGTTGTTTTCGTCTGCCATGAAGTTGAACACCCAGTACATGCACTCGCTCTGGTTCGACCTGGAGCTGACGAACCCGATGACCAAGGAGCGGGCGCTCGATCTGCTTCGCGCGAATCGCCGGATCGCGATCACGGAGAAGCGCTCGTCCAACCAGATTTTCTCCTTCGGACGCGACCACGGGTACTACGGCCGCATCCTCTCCCAGGCCGTGGTGGCAGCGCCGACCATCACCAACAACGGCGATCGGGACATCGTCGGCTTCTGTTTCACGCCTCAGGACGGCAACTCGCTCGCCTCCTCGATCGCCGCCGCTCTCTGGCTGATGGACCCGGATTACGACCGGCAGGCCCGCCTGGGAGTACTCGATCGCTTTTTCTTCCGGGAGATTTGAAGGCCGCTTCGTCTGCCTATCTCCCGTCGTATCGCCGGAGCCCGATCTCCCCTCGAGCGACAGTGAAAACGAGGGCCTGAAAAGCCGAAATCCTCGCTGCTACACTCGGGCGGATGGATTGGGTGACCTGCCCCACGTGCGGCTTCACGCAAATCCCCACCGAAAAGTGCCTCCGTTGCTCGCGACCCCTCGAGCCGCCGGAGCCGCCGGCCGAGAGGGGAGCCGTCCCGGAGAGCGCCCCGAAGGCCCCGCCCGCCACGGTCCCCCCTCCGCCCGAAACGGCTCCGCCGCCGGTCCCGCCGCGACTCCCCGTCTCGCCGGAGCGCCCCGACGGCGGTCTGCCGGCCGCGGATCCGTCCCGTGGCGCGCCAAAGACGGCGGCAATCGGGGTCGCCGCGGCGCTCGCGGCGACCCTGATCTTTCTCGCGCTGCGGTCGCGCTCACCGGCCCCCGCTCCCCCCGTTTCCCCGACTTCGGCTCCCGCTGTCAAGTCCGCCCGGCTCGATCTCTCCGGCCGCTGGGCGACGGAGTATTCCAGGACCCTGCCCGCTCCGGCGCGCCCCGCCCTCAAGCAGGTCTTCCTCGAGACAGATGCGGACGGCGCGATTCTCGCGGCCCACGTCCTCTTGACCGACCCCGGGCGCGGAGGGGCCGGGCCGGCTACCGGCTGGCCCCGGACGGTCCCCAGCGCCTGGGGCAGATCTCTTCTCTCCTCTCCGCCTCGCCGGCGGGAGCGAGCGTGCCGATCGACTTCATCCCCTTCCCGGCGTGGATCCCGAAGCGAGAGCGCGTCTGGCGCGCTCTCGAGGGGCAGACGGGCAAGGCGCTCGACGTGCGATACCTGCTTCTCGAATCGGTCGAGGACGACTACCAGGTCCAGGCGGGAGTCAACCAGAGCGGCTTCCTCTCCTACGTGTTCTTCTCGAAGCCTTACGCCCGAAACCGCGGAGTCGACGCGCTGTCCGGCATCATCCATCCCGTTCCGGGGAGCTCTCTGCGCGGATTTCAGAACCTCGTCTGGGACCTTTCCGGCGCGGCGGATTTCTTAAAGCTCGAGATCTACGGCACGCTGTCGGGGCCGGAGGGCGGCGGCGCCGGCGACCGGATCACGCTGAAGAGGGAGTAGCGGGCCGCGAAACCCGGGATCGGGACGGGAAACGGGAAACGAGAAACGAGGCTGCGATTTCTCGTCCTTGATCCTTCGAGTCCCGCCCGACGCCGGATTTCCCCTTTTACACGCTGATCATGTAGCCGCCGCTCTTCGCATCCTTCTTCATCGCGAGAATCTTCAGCCGCTCGGCGTCCTCCAGAAGCTCCGAGAAGGACTTGTAGCCGTAGTAGGACTCGTTGAAATACGGCTGCTTGCGCTGCATCGTCTGCTTGATCATCGAGCCCCAGATGACGTCGTAGTTCTCTCGCTGAAGCGCCTGCATGGAGTCGAGCATCAGGCGGAAGACCTCCCGCTTCTTCTCGGGCAGGTTCTCGATGGACGGCAGCTCGCGGGTCTCGCGGACGAGGTCCTCGTAGAAGATGAACTCGTCGCAGTTGCTGATCAGGAGTTCCGAAGTGGAGTTCTTGACGCCGACACCGATGACGCTCTTGTCGTTTTCCTTCAACTTCGAGACGAGCGGCGAAAAGTCGGAGTCTCCCGAACAGATCACGAACGTCGTGATGTGCCCCTTGGAGTTTGCAAGATCCATGGCGTCGACCACCATTCGGATGTCTGCAGAGTTCTTCCCGCTGTATCCCCGCTGGGGGATGTCGATCAGCTCGATCGCGGCCTCGTGGAACTCGCGCTTGTAATCGGAGTAGCGCGTCCAGTCGGCATACGCCTTCTTGTAGACGATCCGCCCCTTCTCGATCAGCCGCTGGAGGACCAGATGGATGTCGAACTTCTTGTACTTCGCGTCGCGCGCCCCGAGCGCGATGTTCTCGAAATCGATGAAGAGCGAGATCCGCTGCTCCACGGAGACGCGGGCCGGCGGCGGTGCCAGGGAGAGCGGCGCCATCGCATGCGAAGAGGACGGGGGCCCCATCGATTGCGCGGGCCCCATCGGCTGCGAGGGACCCGCCGGCGCCGGGGCAAGGGGGGACGGAGCGGCGAGAAGCGGGACCGGGGCGGAGAGCGCCAGGTCGCCGTTCCTCGGTTCCTCCGGCGCTCCCGCGGGTCGCGCCTTGTGGCGGCGCGCTCCGCCGCGGCGGCGGCGGCTTTTCTTCTCGCCTCCCTCTTCCGCCGCGGGAAACGGGATCGTGTCGTCGTTCATGGTGTTCCTTCCGGTGCGTAATCGAACGAGGAGGTCGTCAGGAGAAACGAGGCGAGCACGCGGGCGACCGGCCGGTCCCCCGCATCCACGATCTCGACCTCCCCGACGTTGATGCGGCGTCCCTTTTTCAAAATGCGCGCGCGCGCCCAGACGTCTCCTCGTGCGCGACGGAGAAAGTGGATGGTCAGGTCCGCGGTCGCAAACCCCATCTTTCCGTCGAAGTTAGTCGCGAGTGCGAAGGCGACGGCCGTGTCAGCCAGGGTCGCGAGGATTCCGCCGTGGACCGTGCCTGACCCGTTGCTGACCTCTTCGCGGTAGGGCAGCTTCAGGACGGCATGGTCGAGCGAGATCTTTTCCAGGACCGGGTGGAGCCAGCCGATTGCCGGAGAGCCCGCCAGCCTCTTCTGGAGCCTGGCCAGCAGGTCCGGCGCCAGCGCCGGCGGGCCGCCCGGCTGAGGGGTCGTCATCGTCGCACTCATAAACGGTTCATTTTACAGGAATTCGAAGGCGGGAGAATGGCGGTCAGACCTCGGAGCTCTCCTCCCGGTCGTAGTACGGCAGTTCCTCGGCGCGCTTGACGGAGTTGTCCACCTGTCTCGGAACCTCGACGATGGTCCGCGTCACATTCGGATCGCAGATCTCGTTTTCGCACTCGTATGTGTACACGTTCTTCTCGGGACCCTTCGAAAACCGAATCACGGTCTGGTAGGTGTCGCAATTCCCGCATTTGACGGACATCATGAAGATGTCGATCACGTGCCGGCCGGGCTCTTCGCTCGAGTCTTCCACGAAAGCGATAATACGCCGGAAGGAGAACTGGATATGACGTCGCGCTTTCACTTCGTCGGGCGGGCGCTCTTCGCGCTGGCGGCCGCGGCGACGGCCATCCCCGCCACCGGTGCTGAATTCGAGAAGTCGGTTCCGATCCCCCGCTCCGGCCGAGCGAACCTCGGCTGGACGTCGGGAGGCTGCTTCGTGCGGAGCGTTTCGCTGCGCAACTACCCGGGACCCGACGACATCCGGAAGGCCAGACGCGAAGATCCGAGCGACAACTCGTGGCTCTGGTGGGATTTTCACGTCGAGAACCGCGGCTCCGGCAAGTGCCGCATCTCGCTCACCGTGGACGTCTACGACCGGTCCGGGCGCGTGGTGAAGTCCGGTGACAAAGACGACACGGTGGACGACCACAAGCTCGATGACAACATCCGCATCTCGACCCGCATGCGGACCCTGGATATCGTCGACTCGCCGCGAGCGCGCATCCGGGCGCAGATCCGGCCCCGGTGAATCAGAGCCCTTCTCCCTCTCTCCACGCCTATCGGGTCCGACCCGCGGCCATTCTCGACGTCACGGGCGAAGACCGGAGCGCCTTTCTGCAGGGTCAGCTCACCCAGGACGTCCGGCGCGCGGAGCCCGGACACGTCCTCGCCGCGGCGGGTCTGACGCCGAAAGGCAAGCTTCTCTTCGTGGCGCGGCTCGTCGGAATGCCCGATCGGCTCCGGCTGGTTCTGCCGGCCTCGTCGCGCGTAACGGTGATGGCTCATCTCACGAAGTACGCCGTTTTCCAGAAGGTCGCGATCGAAGACCGTTCCGCCGACTTCGCCCGCATCGGGATCGTGGGGCGGCCGCTTCCCTCCTCCGCCGTGGCGGGCGGATCAGTCGCTCTGCCGGTCGAAGCCGAGTTTTCCGCCGAGCTCCTCGTTCCCGCGACTGAGCTCGAAGACGCGATCGCGCGACTCGCCGCCATCGGAGCGGTTTCACTGGACGACGAGACGGCGGAGGTGCTGCGCGTCGAAGCGGGTCGACCTCGCTTCGGTCAGGACGTGGACGAATCCCATCTTCCGGACGAAGTCGGCCTCGCAGACGCGATCTCGACGACGAAGGGCTGTTACGTGGGGCAGGAAATCGTCGCCCGGCTGCGAACGTACGGGCGGGTCAATCGCCGTCTCGTGGGATTCCGCTTTCCAGACGGGGCGGTGCCCGCGGGAACGGTCCTGAAGCGGCCCGGCGAGCCCGACGGCGGGAAGGTCGAAATGGGCCGCGTGACGAGCTCCGTCCTGTCGCCTCGCCTCGGGGCGATCGGGCTCGGCTGGGCGTTCCGCGACGTGGCCCCCGGAGAGCGCCTCGTGTCCACGGAGGCGCCGGAGAGCTCAGCGTTTCCGTCGGATCTTTCGTTTTCGTGAGCCTCGCTCCCGCTCCGGAAAGGACGTCCCCGGAACCGGCGGGACGCCGCGGCGAGACCTGGACCATTCACGCGGCCCTCCTCGGGGCCCAGGCCGGTTTCGCTCTCTTTCCCATCTTCGGCAAGCTCGTCCTGCCGGCGATTCCCCCTCTCGTGCTCGCGGCGATCCGCGTCTCGTCGGCCGCCCTCGTGCTCGAAGCGGTTCGGCGGTTTTCGCGGGGACGCGAGCTCGAGCGCCGGGATCGCCCGGCAGTCCTGCTTTACGCTCTTCTGGGCGTCTCCTTCAATCAGATCCTGTTCATCCTGGGATTGTCGATGACGTCGGCGATCCACACGACGATCCTGACGGCGACGATTCCCGTGTTCACCCTCGCGGTGGCGGTGCTCCTGGGGCGGGAAAGGCTGGCCGCCCGCGGCATCGCCGCCGTCGGACTCGCGACGGCCGGGGTCCTCGTGCTCCTCGACCTCCGGCATTTCCAGCTGGCCGGGACAGCCTTGCGAGGCGATCTCCTGATCCTCGCCAACTCTCTCTCCTACTCCTGCTATCTCGTTTTGTCCCGCCCGATCCTCGCGAGATACTCCGCCGAGACAATCGTGTCGCGCATCTTCCTGTACGGCGCCGGCCCCATCCTCCTGGTGGCGGCCCCCGGTGTCCTTCGGTTCTCCCCCGCCCGTGTCCCCGCAGCCGCGTGGGCCGGCATCGCCGGGATCGTGATTCTGTGCAGCGTGCTTCCCTACCTCTGGAATTCCTGGGCGCTCGCGCGGACGCAAGCGTCGCGAGTCGCCCTGTACGTCTTCCTGCAGCCGCTCATCGCGTCCGTTCTCGCCGTGGCCGTGCTCGGCGAGAGATTCGCGGCGCGGACGGGCGTGGCGGCGGTCCTCATTTTCGCGGGGCTCGGGATTTCGATGGCGGCCCGCCCCCGCCCTCCGGAGCCCCGTCGATGACGGTCTCCGTGGTCATCCCCGTCTTCAACGAGCGTGAATCGCTCCCGCTCGTCGTCGCCGATATCCCCCGGCCGCCGGTCTCCGAAGTCGTCGTGGTCGACAACGGCTCGACCGACGACACCTCGCGGATCGCGAGCGGACTCCCCGTGCGCCTGGTGCGCGAATCCCGGCGGGGATACGGCAGCGCATGTCTGGCCGGCGTCGCCGCGCTCCGGGAGAATCCGCCGGACGTCCTCGTGTTCTTAGACGGCGACTACTCGGACCACCCGGAGGAGATCCCGCTCCTGCTCGCGGGTATCGAGGCCGGCGCGGACCTCGTCATCGGGTCGCGCGCGCTCGGCCGCCGCGAGCCCGGCGCCCTCCTGCCCCAGGCGCGGTTCGGAAACCTTCTCGCCTGTTTCTTGATTCGCCTGCTGTACGGCCATCGGTATACCGATCTCGGCCCCTTCCGTGCGATCCGATGGGACGCGTACGAAAAAATCGGGATGGAGGACACGAATTTCGGCTGGACGTGCGAGATGCAGGTCAAAGCGGTCCGGGAAGGGCTCGCGATCGCCGAGGTTCCGGTCTCCTACCGGCGCAGGGTCGGTGTCTCGAAGATCACCGGGACGGTCTCGGGTACGCTTCGCGCCGGCTACAAGATCCTCTGGACGATCGCAAAATACGGAATCGGAAACGCGAAGCGGTAAGTCGCCCTTCGCCAATCGCTCTGTCGAAAGGCTGCAGCGCCTAGATCTTGCAGCTCGCGAGCCCGCGCTTCTCGAGATACTGCTGGTGGTAGTCCTCGGCCCGCCAGAATTGCGATGCCTCGGTGATCTCGGTAACCACGGGCCGCCGGTAGCGGCCGGACTTCTCGACCTTTTCCTTCGAAGCGCGCGCCGCCGCTTCCTGGGCGGCATCGTGGAAAAACACGGCGGACCGGTATTGCTCTCCGACATCCGGGCCCTGCCGGTTCAACGTCGTGGGATCGTGGTTCTCCCAGAAGGCGTCCAGGAGTTCCCCGTAGGAGACGCGCTGCGGGTCGTACTCGACCTCGACCACTTCCGCGTGGCCGGTGCGGCCGCCACAAACGTCCGAATAGGTCGGGTCCTGCAGCGTCCCGCCGGCGTACCCGACCGCAGTCGACAGGACGCCCGGCACCTGCCGGAAAGCGGCCTCGACACCCCAGAAGCATCCCGCGCCAAAGGTGGCTTTGTTCATGCTTTCCCCCCGATCAAACTACGCCGGGGAGGCGCTGACGGTTTCCTCCACCCGGCGATGACGAGGGCACGCCGATCGTGTGCTGACGAAAACGCTCCAGAGGCGCCACGATCTCGTCCGGAGCGCGCCGGGGCCGTCCCTGCGGATCGGCAAATACATGCCGTGTCGCTCCGTCGGCCAGCCGGACGCCGCCCGGCCCGAGGACCTCGTACGCGAAGGAGAGGCCGCGGCCCGAAAGCTCGGGCATCCGCGCCTGGATCCGGACTTCGTCGTCGTAGCGCGCCGATCGTCGGTAGGTGCACTCGACCCCCGTGACGAGGATCAGGAGGCCCGCCTCTTCCATCGCCCGGTATGGAATTCCCGCGGCGCGGCAGAACTCCGTCCGGCCGATCTCGAACCAGACGATGTAGTGGGCGTGGTACACGATCCCCATGCGGTCGGTCTCCGCGTAACGCACGCGAACGCCGGTCTCGACGACACGGAGAGGGGGGCCGCCGGTCAAAATTTCCCGACCAGGCGCCGCAGGACCGGATCCGGGACGAGGCCGCGCACGTCCGCGCCGAGACGCGCCACTTCCTTGACGAGCCGGCTGGAAACGTACGAGTACTCCTCCTTCGCCATCAGAAATACGGTCTCGATTCCGGGAGCGAGACGCCGGTTCATCAGGGCCATCTGGAGCTCGTACTCGTAGTCGGAGACGGCCCGCAGTCCCCGCACGAGAAGCGTCGCTCCCGTCTTGCGGGCGAAGTCCACCAGCAGCCCCTGGAAGGAGAGCACGGGGGTCGCGGGGTCCTCGCCCACGATCTCCCGGATCATCTCGAGGCGTTCGGCGATCGAGAAGAGCGGTGTCTTGACGTCGTTTTCGAGAATGGCGACCACGACCCGGTCGGCGAGGCGGCGCGCCCGCGAGAGGATGTCCAGGTGGCCGTTCGTCAGCGGATCGAATGAACCCGGATAGAGGGCCACGCGCTCGCTCATTGGTTCACTTTCTCCGTTGTCGCTGCCCGCAGCCCTTCGGCGAGCAGATTATAGGCGGCGACCGTCAGAAAGAGCGCAAGACCCGGGAAGAGCGCGATCCACCACGCCTCGTCGATGTACGCCGGAGCGATGGCCAGGATTCCTCCCCACGAGGCCATCGGCGGCGGAAGGCCCACGCCCAGAAATGAGAGCGCGGCCTCCGCGAGAATCGCCCAGCCCACGCCGAACGCGGCGGAGACCAGAAGTGGGGGCGCCGCGACGGGAAGGAGATGGCGCAGGAGAATGCGCGAAGTCGTCGCGCCCGCCGCGCGTGCGGCGCGCGTGTAGTCGAGGTCCCGAGCCTTCAGGATCTCGGCCCGCGCAAAACGGGCGTCCCCCGGCCACGTGGTCAACCCGATCGCGAGAATGACCGTCGCCGGGGAGGGGGGAAGAAACGCGGCCAGCGCCAGCAGAAGAAAGAGCACGGGGAAACAGAGCACCACCTCGATCGCGCGGGAGAGGAGCAGGTCCGTCATCCCGCCGAACCACCCCGCCGCGGCGCCGATTGCGAAACCCACGATCACCGACACCGCGGCGGCCGTCGTCCCGATGGCGAGCGAAATCGGGGTCGCCGCGACCACCCGCGCGAAAAGATCGCGTCCGAGGTCGTCCGTTCCGAACAGGTGCGTCCGGGAGGGGGCGAGGAGACGCTCGTTCAACCGGATGTCCGCCGCGCGCCGCGAGGCGAGCGGCGAGAGCGCCGCGACGATCCAGAGGAGCACGACGATCGCGAGCGCGACCCGCGCCGAGCCGGGGACGGCGCGGCGCGGGCGCGGCGCAGGGGCGGCCGAGAAGATGGCGCTCATCCGAGCGTTCCGTCCCGCACCCGGGGATCGACGGCGGCGCTCGCGATGTCCGCGGCCAGAGTCAGGAGGAGCGTCGCGACGGCCCCGAGCAGCGACAGGGCGAGGACGACCGGATAGTCGCGCGACAGGATCGAGTCGAAATAGAGGCGCCCCACTCCCGGCCACGCGAAAATCCGCTCGATGATGACGCTCCCGGAGAGAAGTCCGGGGAGAACGAGCCCGAGGAGCGTGACGAGCGGCAGGAGCGCGTTTCGGAAAGCGTGCTTCCAGAGGGCTTCCCGGCGCGAAAGTCCCCGGGCGCGCGCGGCCAGGACGTAGTCGGCATTGCGGGTCTCCGCGACACTCGCGCGAATCAGCCGCGCAAAGAACGCCAGGGACCCGTAGGTCAGGCAGACGACGGGCAGAACGAGGTGCGCGGCGCGGTCCGCCAGGCCGATTCCCTCCGGAGAATCGGAGACAACTCCGTAGAGCGGCAGCCACTGGAGGCGGACGGAGAAGAGCGCCTGCAGAAGCAGCGCGGCCCAGAACGCCGGGAGGGAGTAGAGCGCGAACAGAAGCGCGCCGGAGGCCCGATCGAGCGCCCCTTCGGGCCGGCCGCCGGTCACGACGCCGAGCGGCACCGCGATCGCGAGCGTCAGGAGAAGGGCGAGCCCATTCAACACGAGTGTGTAGGGCAGCGCTTCCTCGATCCGCTCGAGCACGGGGCGCCGGTCGACGAACGACTCCCCGAAATCGAGCCGGACGACGCGGCTCACCCACCGTCCGAACCTTTCGGGCAGCGGCCGATCGAGCCCGTAGACCTTGCGCATTTCCTCCGCCGCACGCTGCGAGACGCGCCGGCCGGAATCGCCCCCCATCGCGCTCATCGGGCTTCCGGGCGCGAGGTGCAGGAGAAAGAAGACGAGGACGACGATGCCGGCGAGTGTCGGCACGGCCAGGAGCAGGCGCCGCACGATATAGCGCGTCACGGGCCGCTCCGGGCGGCCGGAGAGGGCGGGGCCTGTCCCTCCGCGTCCCACCAGCCGATCGGCCCGGGCCAGATGCCGAACAAGCCGAGCGGAGACGTGACGAGGCCGCGCACCCGGCTGCGGAACCCGAATTTCTGCGAGGATGTCGCGACAAAGATGACGGGCGCATCGTCTCGGAAGATCTGGTGGAGGCGGTGGTAAATCGCGAGCCGGCGTTCCCCATTCTGTTCCCGGCGCGCCGACTCCATCAGCCGGTCCGCCTGGGGGTTCCGGTAGAACTGGCTGTTCAAACCCTGCGGGGGAGACTGCGAGGAATGCCAGTAGGGATAGGGGTCCGGGTTGGGGTCGGACGCCGACCACGCGAGCGAGGCGGCCTCGAAATTTCCCGAGTCGACCCGCTCCGTGAAGGAGGCCCACTCGAGCGAGCGGATGCGCGCGCGGATTCCCGCGCGGGCGAGCTCCGCGACGAACGTCTCATCGATCTGCCGGCCCGTGGTCGTTCCCGAGGAGACCAGGAGGTCGAAGGCGAAGTCGCGGCCCTCGCGGTCGCGTGTTCCGTCCCCGTTGCTGTCCCGCCAGCCGGCCGCGTCGAGCAGCGCGGCCGCCGCGCGGGGGTTAAATGGCAGCGGAGGGACGGATGGGTCGTACGCCGGGGAATCCGGCGCCCACGGCCCGGACAGGATGCGCGCCGACCCGCGGAAGAGGCCGCGGACGATGCCGGCCCGGTCTAGAAGCATCGTCAGCGCGCGCCGGACCGACGGGTCGGAGAAGAGCGGCGATTTGTTGTTGAGCGCGATGTAGTTCCAGCCGAGATCGTAGTACTCGACCAAACGGCAGCAGACGGCAAACGCGCGGTCGGAGCGCGCGCGCTCCTTCCCGGAGGTATCGAGCCGCGTCTCGTCGACGGTTCCGCCGACCAGGGCACGATAGCTGACGGCGTCTTCCGGCAGCACCTTGAACACGACGCGATCGAAGTGGCCCCGCGCGCCCCACGCCCGGGGATTGCGCTCCAGCACGATCTCGTCCTGAGCCCGCCACGAGGCCAGCCGATAGGGGCCGTTGGCGAGCGGGGCGCGGTTGTCCGGCGCGTGCAGGAAGTCGACTCCGGAGAACCGGTGCGCCGGCAGAACCGGGAGGACGAAAGCCATCGCCTGGTACGCGGAGGGCTCCCTGAAACGCGCCGTGAAGGAGCGCTCGCCGGAGGCTTCCACCGAGAGGAGGCCGTCGAAGACGGACTTGAAGACGGGAGAGGGAACCTTCGGGTCGACGATCGAGCGGATCGTGAAGACCGCGTCGGCCGCGGAGACCGGAACGCCGTCCTCCCATCGCGCCTCGCTGCGGATCGTGAACGTGAAGGAACGCCCGTCCGGCGACACCGTATAGCTTTCCGCGAGGCCGGGGACGAGCCGCATCCGCGAATCGAAGTCGAGGATGTTGCGCGACACGTACTGAAGCACCTCCTGCTCGGGGGCGCCCGACTGCATCACGGCGTTCAACGTTGCCGGGTCTCCGATCAGCCGCCGTCGGAGGACGCCGCCCTCGCGCTGGGGCGGAAGAGCCGACTCGTCCAGGTACCCGAGGAGCGCCGGAGACGCCGGGACCCGAGTGGGCCTGGCGACTCTGACGGCCGGGCGCGCGGGAGAAACGTTCCGCCTCCCCTCTCCGCAGGCCGGGGCCAGAAAAAGCGCGGCCAGACAGACCCGGGCCAGAGACCCGGCGAGGCGCATCTTCACGATCCTCCCATTATGGAGGCGACGCGCTCCTGACCGGCTATTTCTCGGAAAGCGAGAAGCTGGCCGCGGCGACGTTCCGGGAGGTATCGGTCACACGGATGAGCAGGAATCCCCCGCGGACCTTCCCGTCGAGCGGAATCGCGTAGAACTCCTGCATCGAGTCGGACAGCCCGTCCTTCGGCTCGACGCGCACCCATTCCTTCGAGTCGATGCTGTATTCCGCTTCCAGGATGGGCGAAGCGGCGTCGGAGGCCTCGAACTCGAACGTCGCACCGCTCGAAGGAAGCCGCCGGATCACGGGCGGCGTGTTGTCCACCCGCACCGGCGAAGAATCCCGAACCCCGGTCTTCTTTTCTTCCGGATTCGCCTCCGCGTCCGACGCGGTCAGCCGGAACACGTAGTCGCCATCCGGGAGAGATGTCGCGTCGAACGAATAAAACGTCTCCTTGAGGTTCCGGCGCAGCATCATCCAGCGGCTGGACGAGAGCGGCCGGAACTCGATGTCGTAGGAGAGCGTGTCGGAGTCCGCGTCCGTGGCTCGCCACGTCAGGGTCCGGTAGCCCTTCCGCAGCAGGCGCCGGGGAGCTCCTTCCGCGCGCGGTTCCTCGAGGCTCGTGAAGATGCCCTTTTCGTCGGGGGCGGTCGTCTCGAAGACGTTGGAGCCTCCGGACGCGGATCGGGCGTACACCTCGTTGGGAGGGAGCGCCGTCAGGGTATCGACAACCGGGGCCGCGTTGCGGTTGCGGTAAGAAGCTTCGATGCGCCGCACGGCGGGCAACCGCCCGCCGTCCGAGCTCATCCTGACCTTGATCTGCATGTACCGGGCGGGGGGCGAGGGATTCCGGTCCGCATGCTGCCGTTCGGAAAAGGTCGTCCAGGTACTCCAGGTGTTGTCGGGCGCCGAGGACTCTCCCGAACGGAACGCAAACTCGATGCGGGTCCCCGCCGGGGCTTCCCCCTCCCAGCGGAAGGCGCCGAACCGGCTGGTGCGGCCCGTGTCCTTCACCGCGGAAACCCACTCGCCCGTCCGCGCGCCGGAGGCGAGTCGGTAAACGCCGGTGGCGGAGTTCGTGCCGATGACATCGCCACCGATCGCCGTCACCTGTTTCTCGTCGAACGTCCGTTCCAGGGCGGACCGACCGATCGCCACGCGATACAGCTTTCCATTCGGCCCGGTCGCGGCGAGAACCGCGGCGGGATCCGCGTCTGCGGACAGGCCAAAGACCAGCTCCGAAGAGCTCGTCCAGACCGGCCTCGCAGGCTCCCCCTCTTCGAACAGCAGCACCTCCGACGAGTAACCCGCCTTCGAAGACCCGGAGGCCGGCGGCGCGAGGCGCGGCGTGGACACGGAGACGGTCACCTCCGCCTTCTCCTTGCCGTCGCCCTCGCGCGCGCTCGCGGCCTTCGTCGTCGGCGCCGGGGGCGCGGGGGAGGGCGTCGAGATCGGCTCCGAGCCGGAGGAGGACGCGTCGGAAGACCCGGCGGCGACCCAGACGCGCCCGTCGCCGCTCGACGTGATCGCGGTCACTTCCGACTTGGCCGAGTCGTACATGGTCGACACCGCGCCGGAAGGATCGACGCGAAGCACGAGTCCCGATCCGGAAGTCCCCGCCCAGACCCGATGCCGGGAGTCGGTGTGGAGAGTCCGGACGTGGGCGTCGGGGGTGGCGTGGAGGCGCTCCCCCTTGAGAGCGGCGGAAACGCGGTGGATCTCTCCGGGAAGCCCCGTGCCGACGTACAGCCGGCCCTCCGCGAAGGCGAGCGCCCAGACGTACCGCGCCCCCGAGGCGTAATAGAGAGTGGGCTTCCCGCCGTCGATCCGGTAGACGTTTCCTCCCGGCGAACCGCCCGCGTAGATCGCCCCGTCGGGCCCGACGGCCAGCGCCGTCACTTCCTTCTCGTTCAGCGTGGCGAGCGTGTCGGCCTTGCCCCCGGTCGAGATGCGGAGAATCCGCCCCGAGTCTCCCGTGCCGACGTAGGAGGTGCCGTCGGCGCCGGAGATCACCGAGAACAGAGACGCCTCCGAGATTCCGTCCACGCGCCGGCTCGCGCGGGAAAGGACGAGGGACCCGTCGATCGTCACGGCGATCCCGCGGGCCTCTCCGAGCGAGAAGTCGGAGCTCGAGTCCGAAACCCAGATCCGCGTCGCCGCTCCGGAGGCGCTGGACGCGCCGGCGGCGAGAGCGCACACCACGATCGCGCCGAACCGGAATCGCAGTCTCACGCCGGGCTCACCAGATTCTGGGGACCACGTCGATGTGCAGGCGCACCGACCCCGTGACCGGAACGGGCTGCTCGAGCGTCTCCGACTGGAGCCTCACGAACGCGAGGTCCGGCGTCGAAGCCTCGCCCGGCCCGCGGTCGCGCAGGATCGCGGTGACGCTCGGGGGAAGCGAAGGCAGCGCCTCGCCGCCGACGATCGCGCCGGGGGCGCGGCGATAGGAAATCAGGTTCAGGCTGTTCGGGGGACGGATGCGCGCCAGAAAATCGAGCGCTTGATCGAGCGACTGCGGGTCGGGGGGCACGGCGGCGAGATCGTACGCCGTCGCCGAAGACCCGTCGCCGACGAAGACGTTCAAGGTCCCCGGCGGAGTGTCCACCGGGACCTTGAGCATCATGACGACACGGCGGCTGCTCCCCCGGAAGTCCACGAGATCGACCCAGACGGGGATCTCTTCACCGGGCCGGACGCGCGCCTTCTGGGCCTCCACGTGCACGACGCGGGCGCTCTGCAGGCGATCGGAGTGGGAGATCTCGACGTCCATCCCGAGGATCGTCAGGTCCCGGAATTCGTTGGCCATGAGGTAATTCGTCAGAACCGCCAGCGAGCTCACCGCCTCTTCACGCGCCGCCAGCCCGGAGAAGACCGAGTCCCAGCGGATCGTGCGGCCGGGGGTGCGGATCGCCGATTTCCAGACGAGCGTCCGCTCGCCCGTTCGCTTTTCGAGAGTCGTCACGACGTTGTCGATCGCGAGGGCCGAGAGAAGCGGCGTCAGCATGGAGTTGTGCACCGCGGCAAAACGGTACGTCTGCGGCGCGATCCCGGCGTCGGAAGAGATCTTGAGGGTGATCGGAACCATGGGCGCACGGGTCCCGAAAGTCCCCAGGATGCCGGTCGATCGATCCTGGGTGATGGACCCGATGACGGGCCCCGTCGCCGCGAACTTGAAAGAACGGTAAAGCGACGGAAAAACGCTCAGGACTTCCGCCTGTGTCATCGGCATGGAGACCGGCCCCATCGAGAGGAAGGGGTGCCCGAAGGCGAGGACGGAGTTCCCCTCCACCCAGGTGACCGTTCCCGTGGCGGCGAGGTCCATGTCTCCCGACAGCAGCTGCGCCGCCACCGCGGAGCCCGGAAAGAGGCCCGGGGATTCCGCTCCAGCGGCCGTCCTGGCGGAGGGGCGTGCGGACGCGCCGGAAGGCGCCGCCATCCACCCCGCCGCCTCCGCGACGCGGTCGAAGAGTTTTCCTCCTGCGCCGACCCCGGAGAACGAGACGGGGATCGGCAGCGCGGCCATTCCGTCGGCCGGCGCGGCGCGCAGAGGCTTGACGAGATCGTCCATCCGCTCCCGGAAGTGGCCCGAGGAGAAGGCCTCCACGAACGCCGCCGTCGTGACCGATCCTCCCCCGAGCCCGGCGGAGAAAGCGTCCGAGCGATCGGCCCCTGAGGCCGCGGCGGTCTGTCCGGCAGCGGCGGTCTGTCCGGCAGCGGAGGTCTGTCCGGCAGCGGAGGTCTGTCCGGCAGCGGAGGTCTGTCCGGCAGCGGAGGTTTGCGCGCCCGAGGCTTGCCCGCCCGGCGAGGACCCGCCAATCGGCACCGGCGGGCCAGCCGGGGCGTGGCGGATATCGAGCATGCTCTGGATGGGCGTGATTCCACAGATGGCGTCCTTCGAAAAAGGCCAGCCGTAAGCGAGCGCCCCGATCAGGCGTCCTTCGACGTAGATCGGACTCCCGCTCATCCCGGCTATGACACCAGAGCTCTCGAGACCCGCGCCGGAGACGCGCGCGAGGATCAGGTCCTGGCGCGGCGCATACCTCTTCATCACGCCGAGGATCTGGACCTCGAACCGCTGGATCCCTTTCCCGTCGCCCAGATCGGAAACTCCGTAGCCCTTCATCCCGGCGACGATCTTGTCGACCCCGAGCGTTTCGATCGGAGAAGCGGGGATTCCCGCTGTGAGAGAGGGGGGAGCCGTCGCGGCGGCGAGCGGCGAGGTCCAGAGCGTCGCGACGATCGCGGCGAAGACGACGGGGCGCGCGGACGCGGAGAACCCGGTGGCGCGGCGCGCGGACTTCTTCACGGTCGTCACAACCGCCTTTGTTCTGCAGCGCATTCCCTTTGACCCCTCCCAGTGCGTATGTTACGTTCGGAAACAATGATCGCGGAGCTCGCACAGCCCGTCCGCACCGACAATCTGCCGGCGGGCGGCGACTCGCTCCTCGTGTTCTTCCGCGAAACGGGTCCCACCGCGAAGGTGGTGCTCGGAATTCTGCTCCTCTTTTCGCTCATCTCGTGGGTGATCATCTTCGCAAAGTTCCTGCGGCTGCGGCGGGTGAGCGGGCAATCCGACAAGTTCGTGGCCTTTTTCCGGAAATCCAAGCGCTTTTCCGAGGTCAACACCATTTCGGCCGAGCTCACCGACTCCCCCCTGACCACTCTCTTCAAAGCGGGATACGCGGAGCTCGACGCGCAGGTCAAGGCGAACCGGCCAGACGATCCGGCCGTGACGGCCGCGGGATCGGCGGGGGGCAAGCTCCTGATCAAGAACATCGCCGGCGTCGAGCGGGCCCTGGAGAGGGCGATCGGAGTGGAGGTCTCGCGGCTCACGCGCTACATGACGTTCCTCGCGACGACCGCCTCCGCCTGTCCCTTCATCGGACTCTTCGGGACGGTGTGGGGAATCATGCAGTCGTTCCGCGCGATCGGCCAGACGGGCTCCACATCCATCGCCGCCGTGGCGCCGGGGATCTCGGAGGCGCTGGTCAACACGGCCGCGGGTCTCGCCGCGGCGATCCCCGCTCTCATCTTCTACAACTACTTCATGGGCAAAGTCCGGCAGCAGCGCTCCGGCATGGAGGATTTCGCGCTCGAATTCATCAACCTCGCGGAGAGGAACTTCACGTAGGAAGGGACGGCGCCCTCGTGACTGTCGCCCCGACGGACGGACAGACTGATCATGGCTTTCCACCGAACGACCGAAGACCCCTACGACCACCTCGCGGACATTAACGTCACGCCGCTGGTGGACGTCATGCTCGTCCTTCTGATCATCTTCATGGTGACCGCCCCGATGCTCCACCAGGGCGTCGCGGTGGCGCTTCCCAAGACCGCGACGACGAATCTACCCTCCAGCATCCAGGACCCGATCATCCTTTCGATCACTCGGGATGGCCTCTACTACATCAACGAGACACCCGTGGCCCGTGGCTTGCTTAAAGATCGGCTCGGTGCATTTCTGAAATCGCGAAAAGACCGTACGGTTTTCCTGAAGGCGGACCGCGCCCTCTCGTACGGCACGGTCGTCGAGACCCTCGATGTCTTAAATCGCATGGGAATCGAGAATCTCGGGATGATTACCGAGACGCCGGTCACCCGGAAAACGTACAAGTAAGGATGGACGCCGTCGGTCAGATCCTCGCGGAGCGCCAGCACGAAAACTTTCCCTGGGCGACGGGCGGTTCCCTCGCCATCCTCCTGCACGCCGGCGTGGGCGCCGCGCTTCTCGCCTCTTCGCTTTCGTCCCCTAAGCGGTTCGTGCCGGGACGCACCCTCGCCGTCCGTCTCCAGTCAGCCGGATCGCTGCGCGGCCACGCGGTCGATCTCGCGGCCGCCCCGGTTCCCGCGGCCGCGGAGCCCGAGAGGCCGAAAATCCTGAAACCCCCGGACGAGGTGCCTCCTCCGCCTTCGGAGAAAGCGAAGCTCCTTCCCGCGCGCGAGGAGCCGAAGAAGAACCCGCCGCTGCCGGCGTTCAGCGACCCGAAGGGGAAGCCGCACGTTCCGACATCCGGGCATCCGGCGTCGGGCGCGCCGTCCGTCCCGTCGACGTCAGCGGCGGGGACGGGGTCCGGCAGCGGCACGGGAGCCGGCGCGGGGGTGGGCGGGCTGACCTTCGACCAGCCTGGATTCAACTACCCTTATTACTACGAGCGGGTGAAGATCGCGATCGAGACGAACTGGTTCAAACCGGCCACGAGCATTCCGACCTCTCCCGTCATCCATTTCACGATTCAGCGGGACGGAACGATCTCGGACGCGGACATCGTCACGTCGAGCGGCCTTCCCTTCGTGGACCGCGCCGCTCTCCGGGCGGTCCTCGCCTCATCGCCTCTCCCGCCCCTCCCTTCCGAGTTTCAGTCGAGCCGAGTGGGCCTGTCGGTGCTCTTCGAATGAGCCGACCTCTCGCGCTCCGTGCGTGGGCGCCGTGCCTGCTTTTCACTGCGATGGCGGCCGCCGCGGCCGCGCAGACGACTCCGACGGCGCCCCGGACGGAGGGGGGGGTCATCGTGATCACCGGCCCGACCGGCCGGAAGATGTCGCTCGCCGTCCCTCCGCTCTCAGCGCCCGGCGTCGCGGCGCTCCAGTCGCGGGTCTCCGAGCCGTTCACCGCGACGCTGCGCTCGGACCTCGAGTACTCGAATGCGTTCGTCGTCACCGAAGCGCGGACGGACCCGGCCGGCTCGCGCGACGTCGCGACGAGCGAAGCCGCCGGCCGCTGGCTCGCGACGGGCGCCGAAGTCCTGGTCGACACGCGGGGAGACGTTGCGGGAGACCGGGTCTCTGTCGAGGCGCGGGTGTGGGACCTGAAGTCCCGCAAGCTCATCTTCGGGCGGCGCTACTCCGGCGGGGCGACCTACGTCGAGCGGATCGCGCACACGGTCGCCAACGACCTGATCAAGGAGTTCACCGGCCACGCCGGGACGTTCCTCTCCACGATCCTGTTCGTGTCGGACCGGGACGGCGCCCGCACGAAGGAGATCTACGCGATGGATTTCGACGGCCGCAATCCCCGCCGGCTGACGAACCATCACTCCCTGATCCTGAACCCCGACTTCCACGGCGGAAAAGTCGTCTTCACGAGTTACGTTCACCGGTACCCGCAAATCTGGATCATGGGCCCCGACGGGAGCGGCCAGCGGGAGTTGTCCTCGGGCCTCGAGTTGAACGCTTCACCGGCGCTTTCGCCGGACGGGGCGTCGATCGCATTTTCCGGATCGGCCAGGGGGAACGCGGACATCTACGTGATGAGCGCGTCCGGGGGCGGGGTGCGGCGCCTGACGAGCACGCGCGCGCTCGAGGCTTCCCCCGACTGGTCGCCGACCGGGCGGCAGATTCTTTATACGTCCGACCAGACGGGGACCCCTCAGATCTGGGTGATGGATGCCGAGGGCACCGGGGCCCGCCGCATGACCTTTGCGGGAAACTGGAACGACGAGGGTGCGTGGTCTCCGCAGGGCGACAAGATCGCGTTCGCCTGCCGCAACGAGGGCGACTTCAACATCTGCGTCATAGATTTCGCGACCGGCAACACCGTCCAGCTGACGTCCGACGGCGCCAACGGACACCCGGCCTGGTCCCCCGACGGAACGAAGATCGTTTACCAGGCGCGCCGGGCAGGCTCCACCCAGATTTACACGATGAACGCCGCCGACGGGAAGAACAAGAGACAGTTGACCAGCGGCGGCGGATCCAACATGCAACCGGTGTGGCTGCCCTGAGCACGTAAGCGCTTCGTATTGTTATAATTCGAGGCTCGCGCGTTTTCGCAGCGCGGGCCGCTTTTAAGAACAAGGAGACGGGAATGAAGAGGAACTGGTCGAAGCCCATCGCGGTGATGTTCGTCGTCGGGGCGATGCTGCCGTTTGCGGCCTGCAAGAAGAAGCCCCCCACCACCACGGAGTCGGCGAGACCCTCGGAAGCGCCGACCTCGCCCTCGGAAACGCGTGTCTCTCCGCCGTCAAATCCCAGGCCGCAGGACGTGTCGAGCGACGCGCTGCCGGGCAGTGTCGAGGAGATGAACCGGCGCGGGTATCTGCAGGACGCCTTTTTCGACTACAACCAGGCGGACCTTCGCGACGACGCCCGCACCGCGCTCGCGGCCAACGCGACCTGGCTCAAGGGACACGCGACGACGCAGTTCCTGATCGAAGGGCACTGCGACAGCCGGGGCACCACGGAATACAACCTCGCCCTCGGAGACCGGCGCGCGAATGCCGCCCGCGAGTACCTGACCTCCCTCGGCATCGACGCCTCGCGGATTCGGACCGTGTCGTACGGCAAGGAGCGGCCCTTCTGCAACAACGAGACGGAAGAGTGCTGGCAGCAGAATCGCCGCGCCCATTTCCTCTTCACGGCCAAATAGACAATGATCTTTCCCCGGCGTTCCGTAACCTTATCGATCCTTTTTGCTTCGGCCGTGCTGGCCGGGGCGGGATGCGTCTCCTCGAGCGACATCGAAGGCCTCCACCGTCAAATGACGGACATCGAGACGCAGATCCAGGCGCTCGAGCGGAAGTCTTCGAGCAAGGAAGAAGTCGCGAAGCTGAACACGAGCGTGGCGTCGCAGACGAGCCAGCTGCTGAAAAGCAACGCGGACACCGGCGTGCGGCTGGGCGAGCTGACCACGAAGATGGAGCAGCTCGAGGCAAAGCTCGAAGACACCAACCGGCGGCTCTCCCAGCTCTCCCAGCAGATCGCGGAGACGCAGGGAGACCTCGTGCGGATGCGCGGCAACTCCTCGGGTGCCTCCCCCTACGGCGCTCCGGGGCCGGCGCCCGGCCGGCCGGGACCTCTTCAGCCGCCCCCGGGAAGCTCGGCCGGCGCGGATACCGCCGTGGTGAGACCGGCGTCCGGCAACACCACCGGCCGTCCCTCCCCCTCCGAGCTCTATGACTCGGCGTACGGCGATTACGGCAAGGGCCGGTACGCCCTGGCCATCCAGGGGTTTCAGGAGTACATCGACGCGTATCCCAACACCGATTTGACCGACAACGCCCAGTACTGGATCGGGGAATGTCACTACGCCCAGAAGAAGTACAAGGAAGCGATCAGCGACTTCGACAGGGTCCTGAAGCAGTGGCCCAAGAGCGACAAGGCCGCCGCGGCCTTCCTGAAAAAGGGCTATGCGCTCTTAGAGCTCGGGCAGAAGGCCGAGGCCGTCGTCGAGCTCCAGTACGCAATCCACGAGTACCCGTCGGCCGAGGAGTCGCGGCTGGCCCGCGCGAAATTGAAGAGCCTCGGCATCGAAGTCCGATAGAGTCGGCGGCCGAGGCAGATTCCCGCCGGAGGGCGCACCCCTCCGGCTCTTCCCTTACCCTTGATCAAAACGAGGAGCGATCGCGATGGCGAACATCAAGTCCGCAGAAAAACGAATCCGGCAGACGGCGAAGCGGCAGGCGAAGAACCGGGGCGTCCGGTCCCGGCTGCGCACGGCCTTGAAAGAGCACCGCGCCACGGCCCCCGCGGAAGCCGGGCCCAAAGTTCCGGCGACTTTTTCCGAGATCGACAAGGCCCTGAAAAAAGGCGTCATCCACCGCAACGCGGCGGCTCGCTACAAGTCCCGCCTGGCGAAAAAGGCGGCCGCGGCAAAATAGCGCGGCGAACCGGGAGGCCGGAATCTGGACGGTCTGCCGCCCGGGAACCGAACTCCGAGACCGGTTAAAACCCTTCGAGCAGGTTCGCCACGAGACTTCCGGCGAACCGCTCCGCCACCCGATCGATCGCCTCGTTCTCGCGGTCCACGTACGAGGCGGCGCTCGTCGAGAAGGAGTAGTTCTCCTGAAACGAGTAGGACGGGTTTTCCCAGATCACCTTTTCGTCGGAGGTGCCTTTTAAGGAAACCCGGGCCGTGATCCTCACCTGGTATTCCTTCGCGCGCCCCTGCTCGTCGAAGGCCACGGGATAGAAGTCGAACCCGATCACGGCGCCCGTCAGGACCGCGTCCGCGCCCGCGGCCGCGGACTGCACCGAGAAACGGCCACGGCTGGCGAGCTCCCGGGCGATCTCGCGGGAAAGACGCTGCTCGACTCCGACGCGCGAGGTCTGATTGAGCAGCGTTTCGAACTGGACGGCCTTGATCGAGGGTGAAAGGGTCGAGCTCGTCCCGACGAGGGAATAGCCGCACCCCGCAACCGTCCCCAGCGCGACGAGGATCGCGAGAGCGAGGGAAATCGGTCGGGTCGCCCGACTCCCCCTCTGACGCCCGATTCCGGATTCCCGCTTCCCGGGCTCGCGCCCCGTTTCCCCTTCCCGACCCTTCATCGCAGGACCAGGTTCAGGAGACGGTCTGGAACGTAAACGGTGCGGGCGATTTCTCTGCCCTCGATCCACGCCCGGATCTTTTCGTCGTCGCGGGCCAGGGCGAGGGCGTCCGGCTCGGGAGCTCCCCGTTCGACGTCGAGGCGGCCGCGCACCTTGCCGTTCACCTGCACCACGAGGGTCACGCGCTCGGTCGTCGCGAGCGCCGGATCGCACGCCGGCCAGGAGGAATCGACCAGGAACGTGCGGTGCCCGAAGCGCTCCCACCATTCGTCGGTCAGGTGAGGGGCAATCGGATGCAGGAGCTGCACGAGGAGCTCGGCGCCCCACCGGACGGTCGCGGGCGCTTCGCTGCCCGCGTCCATGGCATCCAAGAGCGCTCGCTGAAATTCCATGAGGGCGGCGACCGCGGTGTGGAAGTGGAACCGACGGGCGTCCTCGCTGACCCGCTGGATCGTGCGATGGGCCAACCGCGTCAGCGGAGAGTCCGCGGGCCGCTCGCCACCGGGCAGCGCGAGGGCCTTCCCGCAGACGTCGTGCACGCGCTGAAGAAACCTCCAGGCCCCGGCCACCCCCTCCTCGGACCATTCCGATTCTTTTTCGGGAGGCCCGATGAAGAGCGTGTAAACGCGGACCGTGTCCGCGCCAAAACGCGTGATGAGCTCGTCCGGCGAGACCGTGTTGCCGCGCGACTTCGACATCTTCTCGATCTTGCCTGTCGCGGGATTCATCTTCGTGATCATTCCCTGGTTGAACAGCCGCGCGAAGGGCTCCTCCAGGGAAACGAGGCCCAAATCCTTCAGCACGCGGCAGATGAACCTCGCGTACAGCAGGTGGAGAATCGCGTGCTCGATCCCGCCCACGTACTGATCGACAGGCATCCATTTCGCCGCCCGTTCCGAGTCCACCATACGGGTCGTGTCTCCGGGATTCAAAAACCGCAGGTAGTACCAGGAGGAGTCGACGAATGTGTCCATCGTGTCGGTCTCCCTCCGCGCGGGACCGCCGCAACCGGGGCACGATGTCGCGACGAACGCCTCGGACTGCTCGAGAGGATTTCCTTCCGCGCCCCGGAACGCGACATCCTCGGGGAGCAGGACGGGCAGCTGCGCGTCAGGGACGGGAAGCACGCCGCAGCCGGGACAATGCACCGCCGGGATCGGCGTTCCCCAGTACCGCTGACGCGAGATCAGCCAGTCCCGCAGCCGGTATCTCACGCGCTGCCGCCCGAGGCCATGGGCCTCGATCCAGGCGATGGCGGTGCGCACCGCTGCCGGACCGTTCGGCGTGCCATTCCAGTCGCCCGACCCGAACAGGACCCCGCCGTGGGGCGCCGCCTCCGTCATTTCTTCCGGGTCGGGTTCGCGGTCGTCCATGCGGTAAACGGGGCGGATCGGAAGGCCGTACTGGCGCGCGAACTCGAAATCGCGCTGGTCGTGCGCGGGCACTCCCATGATGGCCCCGGTTCCGTAGTCGGGCAGGACGAAATTCGCCAGCCAGACGGGGATGGGCTCGCCGGTGGCGGGGTTCAGCGCCGTGATCCCGGTGTCCATCCCCACCTTTTCGCCCGTGTCCGATTCCCGCTCGAGACGGGAGGTGCGGCGGATCTGCTCGATGAATCGCGAGAGATCCGCGGGCACGGGCGAGCGCTCGGCGAGACGCGCCGCCGCCGGATGCTCCGGCGCCAGCGCGAGAAACGTGGCGCCGAAGAGCGTGTCCGGCCGGGTGGTGAAGACGGTGATCGGTTCGACTAAGGCGTCCACGCGGAAAAACACCTCCGCTCCCTCCGACCGGCCGATCCAGTTGCGCTGCATGACCTTGACGCGCTCGGACCAGTCGAGGTTTTCGAGCCCGGCGAGGAGACGCTCCGCGTAGTCTGTGATCCTTAAAAACCACTGCGTCAGGTCGCGGATCTCGACGGCATCCCCCGAGCGCTCGCAGCGCCCGTCGACGACCTGCTCGTTGGCGAGGACCGTGCGGCATCCCGGGCACCAGTTCACGGGCGCGGTCTTGCGGTAGGCGAGACCCCTCTCCCACATGCGGAGGAAAAGCCACTGGTTCCACCGGTAATACGCCGGGTCGCACGAAGCGAGCTCCTTCGACCAGTCGTACAGCAGCCCGAGACTCTTCAACTGCTCCTTCATGCGGCCGATGTTTCCCGCCGTGTACTCGCGCGGCGGAACGCCGCTCGCGATGGCCGCATTTTCCGCCGGCAGGCCGAAGGCGTCCCATCCCATCGGGTTCAACGTGCGGCGGCCGGCCATCCGCTCCCGCCGGTACAGGGCGTCGCCGAGGATGTAGTTGCGGCCGTGGCCGACGTGGAGGCGGCTCCCGGACGGGTACGGAAACATGTTCAGCATGTAGAACTTGTCCGCGCCGTCGGACGTGTCGACGAAGGAGACGCGAGCCTCCTCCCAGCGGCGCTGCCACTTCCTGTCGAGCTCGATGGGATCGTATTTTTCCGCCATGTGAGGGCGGCAATATACTTCGTCGTCCGTCGCCTTCGCGGTCAGCGGGGCCGGGGGTCCGCTGGGGGGGAACCGCCCGGCGGGGGGGGGGCCGGGTGGGGGGGCCGCCCGGCTGGGCCCCT